>JANMPY010000059.1:0-2504 GCA_031370095.1 Betaproteobacteria bacterium | reverse complement strand
CCGGGTTTGGCATCTTTGTCACGCTCGACGAAGTGTATGTGGAAGGGCTGGTGCATATCTCCGAGTTCGGCCAGGACTATTTTCATTTTGACCAAGCCAAGCACGCGATCATCGGCGAGCGCACCAAGAAAAAATTTCAATTGTCGGATCGCGTCAACATCAAGGTCGCGCGTGTTGATATTGAAACCAGCAAGATCGATTTTTCACTGGCGGGCGAGCTGTTGAAAAAAGCTGTCCCTACCGAGTCGCAAGCAACGCCGGGCAAGGAAAAAACATCCCCCTGGAGTGGAAGTAAAAAGGTGGTGAGTAGAGCGGCCGTGGAAAAAGGCGTGAAAGCGCCTTCACACTCGCCACAAGCCGCGCCCCAATCGCCGCGCGTGGTGCCGCCATCGCCACCGATGGCACCACGACCGCCGCGTGAGAGCCGCGAGTCGCGCGAAGCAAAAGCGGACAAGACCGTGATCACCGTCAGCAGCGCGAATCCACCGACCACGCCAATGGCGGGCTTCGGTGCCGCGCCGCCTAAGGGCAAGGCTGCGACAAAGGTTAACGTCAAGCCCGCGGCTGGCCCGAAAATAAAACCAGCACCGAAATCAAAATCGTCCGGCGCGTTGTTGGCGAAAAAGAAAAAATGAAGCCGCAGATTATTTTTGGCTTCCACGCCGTCGGCGCGCGCATGCGCACCCGGGCGGAAAGCGTTCGCGAAATTTTTGTCGATGCCAAACGTGACGACAAGCGCATGCAATCTTTCATCGAAACCGCGAAGGCAAAAGATCTGCGCGTAATGACAGTCGACGGCAAGCGCCTCGACGGCATGACGGGCAGTGCGCGCCATCAGGGCGTGGTGGCGAATGTTGAAGCAACGGCGTTGCCGCAATTTGTTGACGACGTGCTCGATATTTTGACGGTGCCGCCGTTGCTGCTGCTGCTTGATGGCGTGACTGACCCGCATAATCTCGGTGCCTGCCTGCGCGTGGCCGATGCCGCAGGCGCGCACGCGGTGATTGCGCCGAAAGATCGTAGCGTCGGTCTCACGGCGACGGCGATGAAGGTGGCATCCGGTGCTGCCGAATCTATTCCCTACATCACCGTCACCAATCTTGCCCGCACCTTGCGGGAATTAAAAGACCGCGACATCTGGATTGTCGGCGCGGACGAAGACGGTGAATCATCGCTCTACGATGCCAAGCTTGGCGGCCCGCTTGCGTGGGTGCTGGGTGCCGAAGGCGAGGGTCTGCGCCGCCTCACGCGCGAGAATTGCGACCAGATAATCAGTATCCCGATGTTCGGCGCGGTGGAGAGCCTGAATGTTTCAGTCGCGTCGGGCGTGTGCTTGTTTGAAGCACGGCGGCAGCGGGAAATTGCAGTGTCTTAGCAGCCGGTCGGACTTAAGGTCGACCGGCTGCCAGATTTCAAATAGCCGCAGGCCGCATGCATCATTTCGTTACCCAGGAATCCTTCAACGTTACGGCGCGATTGAATTTTGGCGCGCCCGGCAGCGAGTCAACACGATCTGCCACAAAATATCCGTGCCGCTCAAACTGAAATCGCTCTTCCGGTTTTGCGTCTTTCAGTGATCGCTCGAGATACGCCGTGATGGTTTGTTTCGCATGCGGATTGAGATCGTCAAGATAATTTCCGCTGTCGCGACCAGGGTAGGGCGTCTTGAATAGCCGATCATACAAACGCACTTCGGCTGTGTATGCACCCCTGGCGCACACCCAGTGAATATTGCCCTTGACTTTGTAGATGTCGCTGCCGGGCGTGCCGGATTTGCTGTCGGGAAAATATTCGGCGGTGACTTCTATGACCTTGCCGGTCGCATCTTTATCGAAGCCTGTGCATTGAATCACGAATCCATAACGCAGCCGCACCTTGTTGCCGGGCTGATCTCCCATCGGTGGAAAGAGTCGGAAGAATCCCTTCTGCGGCGTCTCCTGAAAATCTTCGCGCTCAATCCAAAGCTCGCGCGAGAAAGGCAGTTCGCGTTTACCCAACTCCGGTTTTTGCGGGTGATTCGGTGCGAAGCAAGACTCCGTTTGATCTACTGGATAATTGGTAAGCACCAGCTTCACGGGATCGAGTACCGCGGTGCGGCGCGGCGCAACTTCATTGAGATGTTCGCGCATGCAGTCTTCGAGTAAGCCGTAATCGATCCAGCTGTCGGCTTTGGAGACTCCACTACGATCCATCATCAAGCGAATCCCTTCTGCAGTGTAGCCACGACGGCGCGCGCCGGCAATGGTCGGCAAACGCGGATCGTCCCAGCCATCGACGTGACCCTCGGTGACGAGTTGATTCAGGTAACGTTTGCTCAGCACGATATAGGTAAGATTCAAGCGCGAAAATTCATATTGGCGCGGCAGCGGATCGCCAAGAAAACCGGCATCGCGAATGTGTTCGAGCAGCCAATCATAGTAAGGACGCTGATCCTCGAACTCCAGTGTGCAAATCGAATGCGTGATCTGCTCCAGCGCGTCTTCAATCGGATGCGCGAAGCTGTA
>JANMPY010000022.1:0-6165 GCA_031370095.1 Betaproteobacteria bacterium | reverse complement strand
CCAGTGAAATCGCCAATGCCGCCAGACAGATTAGCGCCGGCAACACCGATCTTTCCGCACGCACCGAAGAGCAAGCCTCGACGCTGGAACAAACCGCGTCGAGCATGGAGCAATTTACCGCCACCATCCGTCAAAACGCCGAAAACACCAAGCTCGCCAATGGCCTTGCACTGAGTGCATCCGACGCCGCGCGCAAAGGTGGCGGCGTGGCGATCAAAGCGGTCGAAAAAATGGCCGCGATCAATTCCAGCTCGCGCAAAATCGGCGAGATCATCAGCGTCATTGATTCGATTGCATTCCAGACCAATATTCTTGCGCTCAATGCCGCCGTCGAAGCCGCGCGCGCGGGCGAACAAGGCCGGGGATTTGCCGTGGTCGCAGCAGAGGTGCGAGCGCTTGCGCAACGCAGCGCTGCCGCTGCCAAGGAAATCAAGGAACTCATTCACAACACGGTCGATCAGGTGGGCGAAGGTACAACATTAGTCAACGAGGCGGGCAATTCCATGCAGGGCATCGTGGTCGGTATCCAGCAGGTGACCGAAATCATCAACGAAATTTCGGTTGCCTCCCACGAGCAGGCCACCGGTATCGATCAAGTCAATCGTGCAATCATTCAGATGGAAGGGGTGACGCAGCAGAATGCGGCACTGGTCGAAGAAGCGGCAGCGGCAGCCGAATCGATGCGCGAGCAGGCCGAAGCGTTGTCGGATTTGGTGTCGCGTTTCAAGCTCGACGACTCGAAAATCCGCGGCGAGCAAACCCGTGCGCGCCGCACCGCCGCGTTGCAGAACAGTGGCCCGCCGAAGACTGCAGGCAATCGCGCCAGCGCACTGGAAGCACGCGCCAAGCCGCAAGCGTTGCCGAAAGACCTTGATGGCGAGTGGGAAGAGTTTTGATCCAACAGCCGCAATAACCGCGCAATCGCGAAAGCCACGCCAATGCAGCCCTCGAAAAAAAATCACGAAGAATCCAGAAAGCGTCGTGAATTCCTCACCTTCACGCTTGGCGGCGAGGAATACGCAATCGACATCCTGAAAGTGCAGGAGATTCGTGGTTATGAAGCCGTCACGCGCATCGCCAACACCCCGGCTTTTATCAAGGGCGTGATCAACCTGCGCGGCTTGATCGTGCCGATAGTCGACCTGCGCATCAAATTCAATCTGGGTGAGCCGGTTTACAACGAATTCACCATCACGGTTATTTTGAATATCGGTAAACGCGTGATTGGCATCGTCGTGGATTCGGTTTCGGATGTGACATCCCTGGACGAGGAACAGATTCGTCCGGCACCTGAATTCGGTACCTTCGACATGCAGTATTTGCAGGGCTTGGTTGCGATTGACGAACGGATGCTGATACTGATCGACATTGAGCGTCTCATGAGCAGTGCCGAGATGGCGCTGATCGAACAGACTGGTGTGTAAATCTGGCGGGGTGAACGTAGCAAAACACTAGCATTGGCGAGCCTCTTGGGCATAAAAACCCCTGTGAGCCTCACCAATGCTGGTGTTTCACCTTGAACGCGTCTGGGCCCAAGCTAATATTACTGTCACCCGCTTCGCAGTCCGCTAAACTACGACGACACAAAAAAATTGCGCCAACAAACATGAATACCCGTTCCCCACGACCGCGTTTGCCCGCCATATGAGCACCACCACCAACCCGCTTGCCGCGCCCGCCATGCCCTCCTACGCATCGTTGCTCGCGCTACAGGAGCTGGTGGATCGTATTGCCTCGCAGGTGGATTCTGCCCATCGCGAAATCGGCGAAACGCGCGCGATTCTCAACGATGCCGTTCTTCGCTTGATGCCTGCGTTCACCGCGATGCGCAGCGGCGACACACAACATGAGGCACTCGACCCGTCGAGCGAGCAAAACGCAACAAGCGCACTTGCGACCCGTGCGACCCGCGCCATCGGCCCGGCGTTTTCTGCCTTGCAGTTTCAGGATATTTCGGATCAGTTGCTCGCGCACGCGCAAGTGCGGCTTGCCTCACTTGCGGCCGAGCTCAACGCCATCGCCAGCGCATTGGCACCGGACGCATCGGGCCACGCCGCGACAGACGCATTCATGGCAATTGTTGCGCGCGCGAACGATACGCTCGCGCTGCTTGACGTGTCGCTCGTCAAACCGGTTGGCAAAGCCCATCTTGGTACCGGCGATATGGAATTATTCTGAATTTATTCGACGTCTGATTTACATCTTCTATCCGCAACTATTTGCCACAAACAACCGCTGAGCCCCAATGAAAACGATCCTTACCGTTGATGATTCCCCTTCGATCCGGCAGATGCTCGCGTATGTATTGAGCAGCAACGGCTACCGCGTGATCGAGGCTGCTGATGGCGTAGAAGGCCTTAATCTGGCGAAGGCGCATCAGGCGGATCTGGTACTCACCGACCAGAACATGCCAAAAATGGACGGCATCGCATTCATCAAAGCATTGCGCGGACTGGCGGCGTACAAGCACGTGCCGATCATGATGCTGACGACAGAATCTTCACCCGCGCTGAAGCAGCAGGGCCGCGACGCAGGTGCAACGGGCTGGATGGTCAAACCGTTCGACCCTGAAAAACTTCTTGAGATGCTCAAGAAAATTTTCGCGCAGACGACGGCCTGATCAGACTTTCGCCCAAATGGCACTCGATCTTTCCCGTTTTGCGAAGGCCTTTTTCGAGGAGGCGCATGAGCACGTTGCCGCGCTGGAAGCACTGTTGGTGGCAGTCGACGTTGATGCGCCGGACGACGAAACGCTGAACGCGATTTTTCGTGCAGTGCATTCGGTCAAAGGCGGTGCCGCCGCGTTTGGTCATCGCGATTTGGCCGAATTCACCCATGATTTCGAATCGATTCTGGATCGCGTGCGCAAACGCCATCTCGCGCTGACCAAGCTGATGGTCGATGTGTTTTTGAAGGCGGGCGACGCCATCGGCGAGCACGTTCTGGCACTTGCCGAAGATCGCATACCTGAGCTTAAGCGCATGGCGAGCCTGCGGAAAATGTTACGCGATGTCGACAATCAAACTGCAGTAGCGTCCTTAAGCGAGGGCGACGGTGCGCCGCGATATCAGGTCGTGATGCAGCTTGATCGCAGCCAGTTCGGCGACGACGGGATAGACGCATTGAAACAGGACATCTCGGGCCTTGGCCATGTTTCCGCGCCAGACACACAGGTGGTGGATGCCGACACCGTTACATTTTCGTTCGACCTTGACGCTGACATCGACCAGAACGAGTTACGCGAAAGTCTTGAATTTCTGGCACCCGCTGAGGCGATCAAGATCACGGAACGGATCAATGACGCAACCGTAATCGTCGCACCCATTGCCGATGACCCGGACGGGGATTTCGGATTTTTCGCGTCCTCCACCGCGACCGATTTGTCGTCACAGGTTTCGATGCCGGCAGCGCAGACGATGGATGCAGACATTCAGCTTTCTTCCCTCGTCGATGCAACATCGATCCGCGTCAACGTCGTCAAGGTCGACCAGTTGATCAACCTCGTCGGCGAGCTGGTGATCGCCGAGGCAATGGTCGCGCAGGCCGCATTAACGCTCGACACCGGGCAACACACCTTGCTCACCATTGGCCTGGCCCAGCTATCCCGCAACACCCGCAACCTCCAGGATGCGGTACTCGCGATCCGCATGATGCCGATCAGTTTTGTGTTCAGCCGCCTGCCGCGCCTGACACGCGATTTGGCTGATCGACTGGGCAAGGAAATCGAGCTCGAATTGCAGGGCGAAGACACCGAGCTCGATAAAAGTGTGATCGAAAAAATTGCCGACCCGCTCACCCACCTGGTCCGCAATGCGCTCGATCACGGCATTGAAACACCCGCGCAACGAGTGGCCGCCGGCAAGCCGCGTTGTGGTCATCTGATCGTCAGCGCTGCGCATTCGGGTGGCTGCATTGTCATCACGGTGACCGATGACGGCGCGGGTTTAGATCGCGAAAAACTCCTCGCCAAGGCACGCGAAGTTGGGCTGGAGGCCAGCGATCATTGGGCTGACGCCGATGTCTGGCGACTGATTTTCACGCCGGGCTTTTCCACCGCCGCTGAGGTGACCGATGTCTCCGGGCGCGGCGTCGGCATGGATGTCGTGTGGCGCAACGTTCATGCGCTTGGCGGCAAAATTGACATCGATTCCACGTCGGGTGTGGGCACCACGATGACCATTCGCCTGCCGCTCACTCTTGCGATACTGGACGGCATGTCGGTGACGGTCAGTGGCGAGACTTATATTTTACCGCTCGCGCATATCGCCCATTCGGTGCAACCACTTCCCGGAGACATCAAAACCGTAAACGGTGCCAAAGTGCTGCTGGTGCGGGACGAATACATCCCCATTACCTCGCTCACCGAATTATTCAATCTTCCCGCCGCAACTGAGGACGCCGGCATTCTCGTCATTCTGGAAATGGACAACATGCGCACCGCCCTGCAAGTCGACGAGCTCGTTGGTCAGATGCAGGTCGTACTGAAAAGCCTCGAAGCCAATTACCGCCGCGTGAAAGGCGTGTCGGGCGCAACCATTCTGGGCGATGGCCGCGTGGCGCTGATTCTTGATGCTGCATATCTGGTGAGCGTTGCGCATTCCAATTCCATTGAAAATGTCGGTGACAAGTATGGCGTCTAAGTTTTTGCCACGTGACGGCATTTTGCAGCGTACCCAGGAAGGCACCACGAAAATGCGCGCCCGCAGCTCGGATCTTTCGCCCAAGTTGCGCTCCGTGCTGTTTCTGATCGACGGCGAAAGAACACTCACCGATTTGCTGGATCGTGCAGGCAGTCTTGGCGATTTGCTGCATTCGCAAATTACCGCATTGCTCGAGCTCGGCCTGATCGAGGCACGCAGTCCCGTCGGATTGCACCGCTCGGTAGAGGCCACCGACCTGACGGCACCCGTCGCCAGACTGCATGCGGGTAAAGCGCGCGACCTGCCGCCGATCGTGGCGGCAAAAATGCAACTGCTGCTGCGTCTGGAGAGCACACAAAGCGACGAGATCGATTTGCTCGGCACCGAGCTGCTCGACGCGAAAACGCTGCGTGATCTTGCCTTTACCGCAAAGTCCGTCACCAACCGGCTGGCAATGTCAGTCGGCACGGAACGAAGCCAGAAATTCTGGACGGATGCAAAAGAAATTTTGACGGCCTGGCGCGACCTGTCAGCTAGAGACGCAGAATGAATACCGGTGCCGTGCATAAGCCGAGACCATCGACAGTCAACGCTGCTGCGCCGGCCAATGTGGATGACGCAATCAGGGATACCGTCGCCCTGTCCGCTTCCGCGTTCAAAAATTTCGCGTTTTCCGACGCGGACTATCGCCGCCTGCAAAAAATGATCTTTGATTACGCCGGCATTTCGCTCAACAGCAACAAAAAACCGATGGCCTACAGCCGTCTTACCAAGCGGCTGCGGCAACTTGATTTGGCAACTTTCAGTGCGTATCTCGATTTTGTCGAATCCAGCGGCGATGATGAACACGTGCGGTTCATCAATGCACTGACCACCAACCTCACTTCTTTTTTTCGCGAAGCGCATCACTTCCCGATTCTGGTTGACCATTTACGGGCGATTGCCGCACCCACGCCGCTCGTGGTGTGGAGCGCGGCTTGTTCTACAGGTGAGGAGCCCTACTCCATCGCGATGGCCGTCATCGAAGCGTTCGCCACCGACCTCCCGCCGGTGCGCATCATCGCGTCTGATCTGGACACTGAAGCATTGGCCACCGCCGCGCGTGGCGTATACCCGATGGAAAAGCTCGAATCGCTTTCGCCGCAACGGTTGAAGAAATTTTTCCTCAAAAGTACCAACGCACAGGCCGGCTTTGCGCGCATTCGCCCCGAGGTGCAGCGCATGGTTGATTTTCGCCAGGTGAATCTGCACGAAGGCCCATGGAATATCGAAGGTCCGCTGGCAGCCATTTTTTGTCGCAACGTCATGATCTATTTCAACAAGGAAACACAGGCAAAAATACTGGCGCGCTTTGAACCGTTGTTGCGTCCAAACGGTTTGTTGTTCGCGGGACACTCGGAGAATTTTTTCTATAACGCCGGCGATATTTTTCGCAATCGCGGCAAGACCGTCTATGAACTGGCCGCCTGACGAGCATGACCAACACCGAAAACACCAGCGAAAACATCAACGACAACCGCAGCAG
>JANMPY010000659.1:0-2829 GCA_031370095.1 Betaproteobacteria bacterium | reverse complement strand
CGCCGCCGCGCTGGTCATCGCGGCGGGCGCATTCCTGATGGTGGACGCACTCGATGATTCGCGACTCGTCGGCGGCGAGGTCAATGCGGCGACGACCGCACGACTTGGCGGGGTTTAAGGACTTTGGTTTTGCAGGCAGCGAAACCGGTAGGAAAACAATAGAGAACACTAGCACTGGCGCGGCTCGCAAGACATTTTTGACTTGAGGGCCCCGCCAGCGCTAGTGTTTAACCAGTTTTTGCTGAGCAGGATTACAACAAAAACGGCGGCAATTTTTTCTTCACCGCAACATTCTTCAGCGTCACGTAACGCGGCAATCCGCCCAGATACGGCGGATACGCTTCGCCTTCAATCAGGGGCTGCAAATAATTGCGGCATTTCTGCGTGATGTGAAAGCCGTCAGCCGTGATGAAGTCGCGCGGCATTTTTTTCTCCTGATTCGCCACTTGCACGAGCGGCGCAGGAACGATCTCCCATTGATACGGTTTGGATTTCAAGCGCTTGATTGCGGGCATCACGCCATTCATGCCTTGCACCGCGTATTCCACCGCAGCCTTGCCGACGGCGTAGCTTTGCAGCACGTCGGTTTTAGAGGCGATGTGGCGCGCGGCGCGTTGCAGGTAGTCGGCCACGGCCCAGTGATTTTTTAATTTCAATTCACGCCGCACCATGTCGGCAATGAATGGCGCGACACCACCCAATTGCGCGTGGCCGAAGGCGTCAACGAGGCCTGACTCGGAAACGAATTTTCCGTCGGCGTTGCGAATGCCTTCAGAGACGCCGATCGCACAGAAGCCGTGTTTTTTTACGCACGCATCCACCCGCGCGAGAAATTTTTGCGCATCGAACGCAATCTCCGGGAACAATAAAATTTGCGGCGCATCGCCCGCTTTTTCTGCCGCAAGGCCGCACGCCGCGGTGATCCATCCTGCATGACGACCCATCACTTCGAGCACAAAAACCTTGGTCGAGGTTCTCATCATCGACACCACGTCCAGCCCCGCTTCGCGCATGCTCACTGCCACGTACTTGGCCACTGAGCCAAAGCCGGGCGAGCAATCGGTAATCGGCAAATCGTTGTCGACTGTTTTCGGCACGTGAACGGCAGTGAGTGGATAGCCCATCGATTCACTCAACTGCGAAATTTTCAGGCACGTGTCAGCAGAATCTCCACCGCCGTTGTAAAAAAAATAACCGATGTTGTGTGCTTTGAAAACCGCGATCAGCCGCTCGTATTCACGGCGATTGGTGTCGAGACTTTTGAGTTTGTAGCGGCACGAGCCGAACGCACCGGCCGGCGTATGCCCAAGCGCTTTGATGTTGGCCAGCGGCTCTTTGCTGGTATCAATCAGGTCTTCGGTCAGGGCACCGATGATGCCGTTACGGCCCGCGTAGACCTTACCGATTTTTTTAGGATATTTGCGCGCGGTTTCGATCACGCCTTGCGCTGAGATATTGATTACGGCTGTGACGCCGCCGGATTGGGCGTAGAAGGCGTTGCGGGGGGAGGATTTGATCATCTTGGTGGGCTTGGGGTTTTCGAAATTCTGCTGCGTTAGTCGTATCGGGAAATTTAGCCCCTTTTCCAAAGGGGGAAATTCTACTTCGCGAGCGCTGCAAAAATCCTGTCACGGATTTCTTCCACCTTGCCCACACCCGCGATGCGCACGTAGCGCGGCGCGCCGCCCACGCCCGACGCGGCCCAGTCGCCGTAGTAAGCGACGAGCGGCTTGGTTTGTTCGTGATACACGGCCAGACGATTCTTGACCGTTTCTTCCTTGTCGTCGTCGCGCTGGATCAGATCCTCGCCGGTGACATCATCTTTACCGGCGATTTTCGGCGGATTGAATTTAACGTGGTAAGTACGCCCCGAACCAGGATGCGTGCGGCGCCCGGACATGCGCTCAACAATCTCGTTGTCGTCGACCGCGATTTCAACCACGACATCGATCACAACACCCGCCGCCTTCATCGCGTCGGCCTGCGGAATGGTGCGCGGAAAGCCATCGAACAAAAATCCTTTTGCGCAATCGCTTTCCCGAATGCGCTCCTTGACGAGACCGATGATGATGTCATCCGACACCAGCGCGCCGGAATCCATCACTTTTTTCGCCGCGATCCCCATCGGCGAGCCTGCCTTCACGGCCGCACGCAACATGTCGCCGGTGGAGATTTGCGGAATGCCGTATTTCTCTTTGATGAAGGTCGCTTGCGTGCACTTCCCGGCACCCGGGCCTCCCAGCAGAATCAGTCGCATGTCTTCTCCCCGTCATTGTTATTTTGTTTAATCATTTTAGCGGGATTTTGCGAACGCGCCCCGCACCCGTTCCAAGTCCTCAGCCGTGTCAACGCCGGGCGACAGCGCGCCATCCCAAATGCGCACCGCGATACGGTAGCCGTAATACAGCGCACGCAATTGTTCGAGCGATTCAATCTGCTCGGTCGGCGCGGGTGCAAGAGTCGCATAGCGCTTCAGGAACGACGCGCGATAGGCGTAAATGCCGATGTGGCGCAACGCGGCAAAATTATCGGGCAATACCGAATTGGAAATCGCAAACGCATCGCGCGCGTACGGGATCGGCGCACGACTGAAATAGCTGGCATAGCCCTCAGCATCACGGACCACTTTCACCACGTTCGGGTTGAAAAATTCGACCGCGTTGGTGATGATGTGCGCAGCAGTGGCGATGGCCGCATCGGGATTCGCCGCCAACGATTGTGCAACAGCGAGAATCAACGACGGATCAATGAGCGGCTCATCACCCTGCACATTTACGACGATGGCGTCATCCGCGAGCTCCAGCTGGGCGACCGCCTCAGCAATTCGGT
>JANMPY010000607.1:0-3755 GCA_031370095.1 Betaproteobacteria bacterium | reverse complement strand
GCTTGTTTTTGTACGTCGTGGGGCCCTTGCGGTGAGAAGATAAGTGTGGTTCGCCCCAAAACGACTCGATTCACGCTGCGTGTTAATTCATGGTTTGGAACCTCGGCGTAAAATATTTATTCTAAAAACCTGATCCAGAACCCGATGGAGACCCCATGAGCCAACCCTCAATACGTCGTCAAATGCTCGCCTGGGCTGCGCTCGGTGCCGGCAGTTTGCTTGTGCCACCGTCCGTGTGGGCGGCGCTGAAAACACCGAAGCTGACCGAAGGCCCGTTCTATCCAGGGCCGAAAGATTTGCCGCTTGATCAGGACAACAACCTCACCATCATTGCGGGCAAAAGTGGCGTGGCGGTCGGCATTCTGCTTGACGTAACAGGTCGCGTGGTTGACGAGAAAGATCGCCCGATGAAAAGCGCGCTGGTGGAAATCTGGCAATGCAATGCGCACGGGCGCTACCACCATCGCAGCGACGACAACAAGGCTCCGCTCGATCCATCTTTCCAGGGCTTCGGCAAAACCGTCACCGATGATGAAGGCCGCTATCGATTCCGTACCATTCGACCGGTCTCCTACCCGGGTCGGGTGCCGCATATTCATTTCAAAGTGAAGTCCCGCGATTTCGTCGAATTGACCTCGCAGATTTTTATCGACGGTGAGGTCGGCAATGATCGCGATTTTGTGCTGCGCTCGATGCGCAGCGAGTCCGAGCGCAAGCGCGTGATGATGGCATTAAAGCCTGCGGCACTAGGGAGTGAGGTAAAGCTGACGGGGGAGTTTGAGATCGTCGTGGGTGGGTGATTGCGTGGAGGTAGCATCGAACGACAACAAACCGCAGCGCTTAATCCCCGTTTCCCGCGCGACGGCGCCGCTCGATCCGGGCACCGACCTCGGTTGTGCGCCGATCAGACAAGCCAGCGCGGCGGATCAAGTCGTTCCAGACCGCGTCGCTGCCAATAGATTTGAAGCTTGTATATAACGCGACTTCTTCAGGGTAAGCATCGGCACCGCCGAGCCGCGCGAGATGGCGCGTCGTCGCCCCCGGTGCGTTATCTGCCTCCCAGGCGCGCATGATGGCCTGCCATAACGCGAGTTCAAACGGCTCGTCCGCATCGTCAAAACCGTACTGCCATTTCAGGAACGACGCCTCCGCAGATGACAGTTCTTTGCTGAGAAACCTCATGGTCAACGCTCCTCGAATTAATCACAACCTGCACCAATGCAAGTTTAATCCGACCAGACTGACAATACCACCTCCTCGGGTTTTTGCAATTGAGCGACATAGCTACGTGTATTGCAACGACGAGCAACTCCGCCATGCGGAAAAAGACGCCGTTTCATATATCAATATTTCTGCGTCGCGGCACTAGGGTATGTCCTTGACGGCCTCGTTAGAGTAGCCGCTCTCGTTTTGTGACGCGTCATATGCGGTCACGGCGAAGTAGTATCGGGTCCCGCCACTCAAGCCGCTTAGCGCAAATGCGCTAGCTGCTCCCGCATCAAGCCCTTGCCCCAAGGGTTGTTGATATACGCCGGGAGCGGTGCCGTAATAAACGCGGTAACCCGAAAGCACTGCGGAGAGAACGGAGTCCCATGTCAGGTTAGCCGTACCTTGCGTCGTTGAGTTGGCCGCAAAATTTGCGAGGCATATGGAACTGGCGTTGACGACGATTGAGGTGCTGGTCGTCGTACCAGTACAACTACCTGACCAGCCGGTAAACGTCGAACCGACCGTTGCTATCGCGGTCAGCGTGACTGCAGTATTCTGCGCATAACTGTACGAGCACACGCTGCCGCATGAAATGCCTGCGGGTGCAGAATTCACCGTACCAGAGCCAGTGCCCGTGTGGGTGACAGTGAGGCTGAACTGCAGCGGAACGGTTGCCGTAAAGGTCGCGACGCAGGTGGAATTGGCATTGACGACGATTGAGGTGCTTGGCGTCGTGCCAGTACAATTGCCCGACCAGCCGGTAAACGTCGAGCCGACCGTTGCTGTCGCGGTCAGCGTGACTGCAGTATTTTGCGCATAAGCATACGAACATGCGCTGCCGCATGAAATACCCGCCGGGGCGGAATTTACCGTACCAGAGCCAGTGCCTGTGCGCGAGACAGCGAGACTGAACTGGGTCGGCGGTGAAGCGAGGGTGAAGTTGGCGGTGCAAGTCGTTGATCTCGTGATCAGCACAACGTTCACCGTCATCCCGATACCAATGCACGCGCCTGACCATCCGCCAAAACTGGATCCGGCGGTTGGCGTTGCCGTCAGGGTAATGCTGGTATTTTTTGGATAGCTTGCGTAGCAATAGCTGCCGCAAGAAATCCCTGCGGGCACTGAGGTCACCGTGCCAGAGCCCAGGCCGTCCCTGTGAATATTCAGGGTGGCTGCGGCGGCCTCCAATGGAATCGCCACCGCAATCGCAAAAACAAACCAGATAGCGCACATTGCCAGTCGTGCAAATAAGCGGGCAAAAGAAATCCTTATGCTCAAAATAAAGCTCCGTTCCGTGTCGGGATGAATTGGAAAACGTGCGGGCTAAATTGCGTGTGCAAGAACCACCCGTACATTTAGATGTACAACCATCAGCAAGCGCCGCGCCAACGATAAATTGACGTTGGCATTCAATGGGTTAACCGGATTTAATTACATCGAATCACGCCAATGGACGGTATGCGATGCTTTCCATGGAAGAAACGTCGTTGATTGGAGACGCGTTCATATTTTTGTGACGCAATCAGTCAAGTTGCTGCATGCGCAGCCGCATATCACCAAACTGCCTTGCATTTACATGGGAAAGCGCAAAAACATGAATTGGATTTGCCGTGTTTGTGCGCGAGAAGTTGTCTCTTGATGGAGACAAGAATTAAAGTGCGCACTCAAAGCAGGCGGATCGAACTATTTTTCGTATCGATCAATCTTGAAAACCAAACCGGGTTTGGCCGCGTGCAGCGCCAGCCCCGCTGTTCGGTTACCTGGGACGGCGTCGTAGCCGATACCGCCGGTGATAACGCAACGTTATCCGACGATAACTTGCGCAGTTGACCTACAAGCTTGCATTTGCCCGGACGCCATAATTTGTACACGTTATGCTTCGCAGATGTTCATCTTGAATAGTTGTCTTCCGCGAAATCCGTCCAGCCAACACAACTAAAAGGATTGCCATGGATCTTGAAAACAACCTCATCACACCTGACAAGCGGGTTGCGACGAGCGACGCCCGCTTTGATATGCGCCTGACGGAAAATTTTGATGACGAGGATGCACCCAGTAGCGGCTGGCCATGGGTAGCCGCAATATTGTTCGCGGGGATGCTAATTGCATCCGCGTATCTCGATCAAGAGTCGGGAAATTTTGCAGGAACGACTAGCTCTGTGGCCGGTGAAAGATACGCTGCCAACACTGCGGCGCCGCTGACGGGCGTTACAGACGCGCAGAGGCCAGACGCGCAGTCAAGTAAAGGGTATTAGCATTCCGTGCATGAGGCATTGGCGTCTGATATTTTTTATTTATTCCGATAACGGCCATTTATTCTGCGCTCAGCCTGTTTCGAGCCTGACCAATTTATTTTACTTCTGTCGGCATTTCCATCGTCCGCAAAGCAGGTGCAGCAAAAACGCTTTCACGCCGAGTGCGGAATAAATTTCCGACGGGAAGTGAATCGCGCCTGACTTCATCACCAGACTCACCTTGCGGATATCGCTGATGTTTTTTGAGGGATCGCCTTCGACCAAAATCAGATCGGCATCCTTGCCTGGCGT
>JANMPY010000596.1:0-1501 GCA_031370095.1 Betaproteobacteria bacterium | reverse complement strand
CCGATCCCGGCATGGAAATCGAGATCGCGCTGCGCAAACACGATCTGCCCTACATCTGGCCGGATGACGTGGAGGCGCTGGAAAAAAAGGTGCCGAAAAAGGTGTCTGCTGCCGACATGAAAGGCCGGGCCGACTTGCGTGATTTGCCGTTTGTCACCATCGATGTCGAGACCGCGCGTGATTTCGACGATGCGGTCTATTGCGAGCGCCAAGGCAAAGGATTTCGCCTGCTGGTCGCGATTGCGGATGTATCGCATTACGTGAAGACCGGTGACGCGCTGGATCGCGAAGCGCGACTGCGCGGCAATTCGGTTTATTTTCCCCGCCGTGTAATTCCGATGTTGCCCGAAGCGCTGTCGAATGAGATGTGTTCGCTGAAACCGAACGTGGATCGCTTGGCGCTGGTATGCGAAATGTCGATTTCTGCCACTGGCGAAATCAAGCGCTACGAATTCATGGAAGCAGTGTTTCATTCGGCTGCGCGGCTCACCTACACCAATGTCGCGAAGCTTTTATACGTCAACGAGCCCGATCACGGCATCGCCAAAAATCTTTGGCCCCACATGCATCATCTGGACGAAGTGTTTCAGGTTTTACTAGCCGCGCGCAACAAACGCGGCGCGATTGATTTTGATACCGCAGAGACAGTGATGTTGTTCACCGACGGCGGCAAGATTGAAAATATCGTGCCCTCCACGCGCAACGATGCGCATCGGCTGATTGAGGAATGCATGCTCGCGGCAAACGTGTCGACGGCAAATTTTCTGATCGAGCACGAACATCCGGCGCTGTATCGAATCCACGCGGGCCCGAGCGAAGAAAAACTCGACGGCCTGCGCACCATGCTGAAAGATTTTGCGCTGGTGCTGCCGGGCGGCAAGACGCCGAGCCCGCGCGATTACGCGGAGCTGCTGAAAAAAATCAAAGATCGGCCTGACGCGCCGCTGCTGCAAACTGTGTTGCTGCGCTCGATGAAACAGGCGGTCTACAGCCCCGACAACATCGGCCACTTTGGTTTAAGTTACGACGCGTACACGCACTTCACGTCACCAATTCGGCGCTATCCGGATCTGCTGATTCACCGGGCCATTAAAGCGATTTTGCACAACACTACGTACGATCCGAAAGTGCCGTGGGATCAGTTGGGCATGCAATGTTCCGCAACCGAGCGCCGCGCGGATGAGGCGACGCGCGACGTGACCGCGTGGCTCAAATGCTATTACATGAAAGATCGTCTTGGCGAAACATTCGCCGGCACCATCACGGGCGTCACCGGATTTGGCATCTTTGTCACGCTTGATGAAGTGTATGTCGAAGGGCTGGTGCATATATCCGAGTTCGGTCAGGATTATTTTCACTTCGATCAGGCCAAGCACGCGATAATCGGCGAGCGCACCAAGAAAAAATTTCAATTGTCGGATCGCGTCAACATCAAGGTCGCGCGTGTTGATATTGAAACCAGCAAGATCGATTTTTCACTGGCGGGCGAGCTGTTGAAAAA
>JANMPY010000582.1:0-2742 GCA_031370095.1 Betaproteobacteria bacterium | reverse complement strand
TGAATCGTAAAACAGATATCCGCCCGGCTCGATCTCGGCAACATCCTTGTCCCAGGTCTGCGGATTCATCGCCACCATGAAATCGCAACTGCCGCGCCGGCCCAGGTAGCCATCCTCGGTCACCCGCACTTCATACCAGGTTGGCAGGCCCTGAATATTGGACGGAAAAATATTACGTGGCGACACCGGTACGCCCATGCGAAGGATCGATTTTGCGAACAGGGTATTTGCCGACGCCGAGCCCGAGCCGTTAACGTTGGCAAATTTAATGACGAAGTCGTTGACGGCGGCAATGGAGTTGATGGCAAGCTTGCTCATTCGGCTGCCTCCGCGATTTTTGCAAATTGCGGTCGCGGTCGAACGCCACCCGCATGCGTCATTTCAATCAATGATTTCTGCATATCCCACGCACCGGTCGGGCAGCGCTCGGCGCAGAGTCCGCAATGCAGGCAAACGTCCTCGTCCTTGGCCATGATGCGGCCGGTTTTCAGCGCGCTGGAGACATACAAATCCTGCGTGAGATTGAGCGCGGGTGCCGTGAGACGTGCGCGCAAATCACTCTCTTCGCCATCAGCGGTAAATGTGATGCAATCCATCGGGCAAATATCGACGCACGCATCGCATTCGATGCATTGCGCGGTATTAAACACCGTCTGCACATCGCAATTCAGGCAGCGCTGCGCTTCCTTGTAGCCGAGCTTGGCATCAAAGCCCAACTCAACTTCGACGCGGATATTTTTGAGCGCAATCGATACGTCTTTCAGCGGCACCTTGTAGCGCAGGTCACCGGTGATGGCGTTGTCATAGCTCCATTCGTGGATGCCCATTTTTTGACTTAACAAATTCATCATCGGCGGCGGGCGAATGGCGACATCGTCGCTAAAGCAAAATTTGTCGATGGAGATCGCAGCCTCATGCCCGTGCGCGACCGCCCAGATAATATTCTTCGGCCCAAACGCGGCGTCACCACCGAAGAACACGCGCGGCAAGCTCGCCTGCATCGTCGCCTTGTCCACCACCGGCATGCCCCACTTGTCAAACTCAATGCCGACATCGCGCTCAATCCATGGGAAAGAATTCTCCTGCCCGATGGCAACCAGCACATCGTCGCAGGGCACATGCACGTCCGCAGCACCTGAAGCAACGAGCGCGCGCCTGCCCTTGTCGTCATATTTCGCTTCGACGATTTCGAACGTGACGCCGGTGAGTTTTCCGTTGTCATGCGTGAACGCCTTGGGCACGTGAAAATTAATAATCGGAATGCCTTCGTGCTGCGCGTCCTCTTTTTCCCAAGGCGAGGCTTTCATTTCATCGAAGCCTGACCGCACAATGACCTTGACGTCGTCACCGCCCAAGCGGCGGGAGGAGCGGCAGCAATCCATCGCCGTGTTGCCACCACCGAGCACGATCACGCGCTTGCCGATTTTTTCAATGTGGCCGAACGACACCGAGGACAGCCAATCGATGCCGATGTGAATATTGGCAGCCGCTTCCGCTCGTCCGGGAATATCCAGATCCCGCCCGCGCGGCGCACCGGTGCCGACAAAAACGGCGTCGTATTTTTCAGCGAGCAGCGACTTCATGCTGTCAACACGCGTTCCCGCGCGGAACTCTGCGCCGAGATTCAAGACATAACCGACTTCCTCATCGATGACCGATTCCGGCAAACGAAAGCGCGGAATTTGCGTGCGTATCATGCCACCTGCGCGCGCATCACCATCATAAATCACGACGTGATAACCCAGCGGCAGCAAATCGCGCGCCACCGTAAGCGACGCAGGCCCCGCGCCGATACACGCGATACGCTTGCCGTTTTTTTGCCGCGCAGGTTTGGGCAGGCGTTCGCGAATATCCTCTTTCAAATCGCCCGCCACGCGTTTCAGGCGACAGATCGCGACCGGCTCCGGCTTGTCGCCATTATTTTCTTCCACGCGTCCGCGCCGACACGCAGGCTCACACGGGCGATCACAGGTGCGGCCGAGAATGCCGGGGAATACATTCGATTGCCAATTGACCATGTAGGCATCGCCATAGCGACCGGCCGCAATCATGCGAATGTATTCAGGAACGGGGGTGTGGGCAGGGCATGCCCATTGACAATCCACGACCTTGTGGAAGTAGTTCGGCTGAGTAATATCAGTCGGTTTCAAGAGCAAGTCTCCTTTAGGCCGTAAATTTGCCGACCCTTATTAGCACCCGGCGTAGCTGCACGAGTGAGCGTCACAAGTGTGTGCCGCATGGGCGTAATGTTACAGCCTGCCAACGATCCTGCCATGCGGCGGTGCAGCATGCGATTTCACGGATGGAATCCCAAAACTTGTGAACAAAGACACCTCATCGCGCGGTGTGCATGCGATAGAGCAAGCGCACAAAAATGCGCTGATGGAACTCAAAGCCCCGCAGGCTGGCATCGTCAAGCACATCGACGGCCTTGCCATGCTCGTCGATCAAATGCACTTAAATAACATTCTTTGCCGAGTCGATCCCTACGGTAGTAATCTTCTCGGACGCCATTTTTTTAGGTGGCGAGTTACAACATTTCCACTTTGGCACGTTGATGCCCGTAGAGGAGCCGTCCATTTGATTAGCACTGGTGCGGCTCGCAGGGCATTTTCGGTCTGGAATAGCCGCCAAATGGCGATCTGCCCGATAAGACTTGCGCGGAATTTCCTCGCAGGAGATAAACCGTAGGCTGTCGTTGAGGTTGCCATTTGAGATTACCGCAATCATCAAGCTCGCATA
>JANMPY010000037.1:0-3834 GCA_031370095.1 Betaproteobacteria bacterium | reverse complement strand
CGCGGCTCAATGAATGCGCGGCTGGCATTCGAAATTACCGTGACCAGCCGATTCGTTTTGTCGCCAATGAAAACGCAACAACTGCGCCGCATTACGAAACCCGCATCGCTGAAGCTGGTGAAATCGCCACGCGCGAAAATTGGCACGACTTTTTCAACGCGATGTCGTGGCTGTCGTTTCCCGAAGCAAAAAGTGCGATCAGCGAAATGCACGCGCGACTTTTGTCCGCGCGTGGCGAGAGCGAATTGCTTATGCGCTCCGTACCGCGTGATGTGCTCACACTTTTCGACGAGGGCGGCATCATCGTTGTAAGCGCCGATGAAACTCTGCTCGAGCTCATTCGCCACTTTGAGTGGAAAACGCTGTTCGTTGATCGTCGTGCCGATGTGATTGCGTGCATGCGCTTTTATTTGTTCGGTCATTCGATGCTCGAGAAAGCGCTTGATCCCTACGTCGGTGTTACGGCAAAGGCGATTTTATTTTTGGTCAATGACGAATTCCTTGCTGCAAATCACGCCGCGCAGATGCACCACATTGACCTGCGTGCGGCTGCGTGGCTGATGGAGCAGAGCAATCTTGCTTCATCAAAAAATTTCTCACCGCTGCCGTGGCTGGGTGTGCCGGGCTGGTGGCAGGAAAATGAATCGCCAACTTTTTACGATGACGCACATTATTTTCGCCGTGGGCGCATGCGTATGGGCAATGCGACAGGGCTGCATAAGCCTGCGTGATACCATAACAACGGAAGCGCGCCAGACGGTCGCTGCGAACTTGTTTTCGTAGAGGAAAGTCCGGACTCCACAGGGCAGGGTAGTGGGTAACCCCCATCCACCGCGAGGTGAGGATCAGAGCAACAGAGACGAGCCAGTTCAGTCTGGGTGAAACGGGCAATCTCTACCTGGAGCAAACCCAAATAGGCAGGCGTTGACGTGTGTCCCGCGGAGCCTGCGGGTAGGGTGCTTGAGGCGCACGGTAACGTGCGTCCCAGAGGAATGACCGTCATAACGCGCAAGCGTCGTAACAGAATCCGGCTTATCGGTGCGCTTCCATTTTTCTGGCGGGTTGTGTCTAGGCGTCCATCTAAAAAGGAAATGACTGCTCTCACACGGCATTCATCAACCGAACAAAAACATAACCATCGCCATTACTGTCGCCAAAATTCCACATCACGCAATTGGTGTTCGATCGGGCGTCGATATTTGCGCCGATCAATTTACAGTTTCTTGCGCCTTAAAAATCCTAAACCAATCAAGCCAAGCGAGACCAGGGCGAGGGAAGACGGTTCCGGAACGGTACCATGGTCATGATGGCCAGCAGGGCCACTCTGACGCAACCATGATCCAATGGAGGCATCCTGTTGTGCTCTTCCGTTACAGCAGAGGGACACTTCTACCGAACCAAGCGAGTTGTTGCCCCAGAAACCAACAGCAGCGATACCGTTGTCCGCACCACCGGAGAAAAATTTTCCGCGGACGCTAAGCAGACTCCCCGTCCTATAGGTTTCACCAAATGCTTCTATAAAAGCGAGCGCTTGGGAAGCGAACCCGGTACCCATAATACCGTCCAGGGGCATCACCTCTGCCGGCAAATCGCCGCTGTACTGAAGCAGCGCCAGAATGTCACCTCTATTCGCATAGTTCCAGCCTTCATATGTGCCGCCGATCCCTGTTTGGGCGTTAACCGTTTCGTATGACAAATTTTGCGTTACGCTCGGCTTGAGCCACCGTTCACCTGTCAGAGTATCCAGCACGACAAGCCTGTCACCCACGCGCCAATCCATCGTGATGAACGAGGCTTGCGCGGAAGTTGCCGCCAAAAACATGGCAAACACAGCCACGGCTTTTAGAAAAAATTTCTTGTCTGACTTGTGCATTTTCATGTAAGCCTCCCAGCCGCTATCGCGCATCAAATGGTTTGAACAGAGCACTAATTTCACCGTTTTACATAATGCCGCTTAAGTGAATTAATAGCAGTATCAGCGCCGCGCGATACGCGCGTCATGGCCGCATCGCTGATAGTTGCGTAGGACTGGATGCCATGTGTTTGTGGGCGGACGATTCGCGTATTGATCGCAGCGCGCGCCATACGAAGGGAGAGTCGACGTGGGATACCCGCCGGGTCACGGACGACGGCTGAATTCAAAGGCCCAAGCCTAGGCGCGGCGTTCCGGGCATTTTCCTGCCACGAGCCGCACCGGCACTAGCGTTTTACGCGGGGCAGCGCCACCTCCATTAACCCTGCCCAATCCCCAACCGCAATCCGCGCCACCACCACATACCGATCCCCCAGCGGCTTCAGCACCGCCGCCTCGCCCTCGCTCAAATGCGGCGGTCCTGCGATGGCCCGAAACGGAATACCGTGCCCGACAATCATGCGATTGGTGCTCGCTGGCGATACGGGTTTTGCGAGGAGTCTTTTCAGCGCCGGATAATTGTCCTGCGCGCCTTCGCGCACTGTCAGCGAGCGCCGCACTTTTCCGAACATCAGCGTCGCCGTTTCCATCGTGCGGCAATAGGGGCTTGCCAATACTTCGCCGACCGGAAGTTCAAGCGCGCGAATCGCCGTGCCGATGGTCGTAGCTTCTGCGCGACCAATGTCTGACAGCATGCGCTGTGTGCTGCAATCGTCGTAGCGCTTGACGACGCCGTCGAGCTTTGCGAAATCGGTGGAGGTATGACGAAAGTAGAGTGTGTAGCCGCCTTTTTGCAGCGCCTCGATGAGCGCGCGACCGGTGAGCACATAGGCGGGGTCGGGTGCCGACGAGGGTTCGTTTCCAGCAGCTTCGGCTTCGGCGAGCGTTGAAAAAAGAATCGCAACAAACAATATTGCAAAAATGTGCAGTCGCCTGTACGTACGTGCAGATGCGGCGTGGAATTTCACATTCGAAATTTCGGGATCCACCATTGCCGACGATCAAGCTGCAGGAAGGGCCGACCGTATCGCCCAGCGCAATTTTGCCGAGGTCGAGCGCGGATTGCTGCGCTGCTCTTCAGGCGATGGCCGAATTGCTTCCGGAGATATGCTCACATATGTTCCGGATTGAAGTGACAGTTGAAATGCGTCTTCGACTCGTCGGTCTTCACCGGAATGAAACGAAAGAATCGCCACGCGGCCGTTGGGCTTCATGCACCACGGCAACATGTCCAGAAAACGGTCCAGCACCGCGAGTTCGTCATTGACCTCGATCCGCAGCGCCTGAAAAACCCGCGCCAGGGTTTTTTTAGGTGTCGTCATCTCGGGCAAGTGTGCGAGCGCGAGATTGACGACATCGGTTAATTGTCGCGTCGTTGTGATCGGTGACGTGCTATTTTTTATCGTTTGCGCGATCAGCGCGGCATGCGGCTCGTCGGCGTTTTTGGTGAACATTTCAGCTAGCGCATCTACGCTCATCGAGTGTAAAAGCGCTGACGCTGGCGTGCCGCGCAGCGGATTCAGACGCAGGTCAAGCGGCCCGTCGTTTTTATACGAAAAGCCGCGCGCTGGATTATCCAGCTGCATCGACGACACGCCAAGATCGGCAAGGATGCAATCAAACCCGCCGCCAGCTTCGGGGAGCAGTTGCGCGATGCCGGCAAAATTCATTTTGTGAATAATGAGTTCATCTTTTGAATAGCCACGTTTGCGCAAGCGCGCCTCGGTACGCGGCAGCTCAATGGCATCCACGTCAACGGCAAAAAGCCGGCCACCGGGCAACAGCCTCGGCAATATCGCCTGAGTGTGGCCGCCGAAACCGAGCGTCGCATCAAGCGCTGTCTCACCTGCCTTGGGATCGAGAATCGCCAGAATTTCATCCACACAAATTGAGCGATGCATGCCGGCCGGTGTCTGTCCGCG
>JANMPY010000555.1:0-3812 GCA_031370095.1 Betaproteobacteria bacterium | reverse complement strand
GGCATCAGCTCGTCCGCGCGCTCTCGTCGGTGGAAATTCACGACGGTAAATCGCAGCTTTATCGTCGCGGCGAATGACGCTGCTGCAACTTTTCAGCACCAAAAAAACGGGCGACGATGCCGAGCGGATTGCGGAACGTTTTCTGACCCGGCACGGCCTCAATTTGGTCGCACGAAATTATCGTTGCCGCCATGGCGAAATCGATCTCATCATGCAGGATCGCGAGTCGCTCGTGTTCGTAGAAGTTCGACTGCGGAAACCATTTCGTGGCACAGTGGATTTTGGCGGCGCGTTGGCGAGCATCACAGCGTCGAAGCAGGCAAAAATTATTGCGACAGCGCAACACTATCTGGCGGGCATGAAGCATCTGCCGCCGTGCCGGTTCGATGTGGTGCTGTTGAACGGATTGAATGTGACCAATGTCGAATGGTTGAAAAGCGCTTTTGAGGCGTAAAATTTAATGATGATAAATATGGAAAATCGCATCACCCAGCACTTCCACGACAGCATCGCCACCAAACAGCGCGTCGCTGCCGCGCTCACGCCGCAGATCGCGACGGCTTCACACGCGATGGTCAGTTGCCTGAAAGCTGGCGGCAAGATTCTTAGCTGTGGAAACGGCGGCTCTGCTGGCGACTCTCAGCATTTTGCGGCGGAGCTGGTGGGCCGCTTCGAGCGAGAACGCGCAGAGCTCGCCGCCATCGCGCTGACCACTGACTCATCGATTCTCACCGCCGTCGGCAATGACTACTCGTTTGATGAAATCTTTTCCAAGCAGGTGCGCGCGCTCGGTAAATCCGGCGACATCCTGTTTGCGATTTCCACCAGCGGCAATTCAAAAAACGTCATTGCCGCGATTGAGGCGGCGCATTTGAAGGGCATGCGCGTCGTTGGCATGACCGGGCGCAACGGCGGAAAGATCGCGAGCTTGATGCACGCAGATGATGTGCTGCTTAATGTTGATTCACAGGTGACCACACGCATTCAAGAAGTGCATCTGCTCATGTTGCACTGCCTTTGCGACGCCATCGATAACCTCATGTTTGGAGAAATATAATGCGCTCACCTTTATTTTTTGCAGCCACCATCGCAACGCTCGTGCTACAGGGCTGCATTCCATTGGCGGTAACCGGCATCGGTGCCACCGCGTTGATGGCCGATGATCGTCGTTCAACCGGCGTCTATGTCGAAGACGAAAATATCGAGTGGAAAGCGCGCGGCCGATTGATCGAAAGCTACAAGGATGCGCACGTGAATGTCACCAGCTTTAACCTCGCTGTGTTACTTACCGGCGAAGTGCCAAGCGAGCAAATGAAGCTGGACATTGGCAACAGCGTTCGCAGTATCTCCAGCGTCAAAAATGTACTCAATGAAATTACCGTCGGTGGCAACACCGCGCTCACCGCACGCGCCAACGATACCTTCATCACCACCAATGTGAAAACGCGCTTCATCAACAACGGCAAGTTTTCGATCAATCACGTCAAGGTCGTGACGGAAGCTGGCACCGCGTTTTTGTTGGGGATAGTCACCCGCGAGGAAGCCGAGGCTGCCACTGAGCTCGCGCGCACCACGAGTGGAGTATCGCGGGTGGTGAAGGTTTTTGAGTACGTCGAATTGCCTGTTAAACGCTAGTGTTGCGACATCAGCAGTAGTTCGCGTGGTCGATCACGAGGCCGTTCAGCCGGTTGCCGCAAAATTTTGCTGCGGTAATCTAGCCGGGATCATGCATTTTTCGCAACAGTTTGTTGCTGACGTTGCAAACTATTTCGCCGCCGCAGCCGATTTTTTCAATGCCGCTTTGGCTGGCGCTACTGCCGACGTGGTTTTCAACGCCGCGCGTGCCTGAACGACGAGTTGGTCAATGTTCGCGAACATCACCTCTGTGCTGCTTCTCCCCGGCTCGACCGCGAAGCGCCCGTTCACCACCATGGTCGGCGTCACGTGCAATTTGTATTGTCCAACCATCTGACGGGCGCGGTTGACTTTCGTGACAACGGAAAACGATTTTTGCACTTCCGCATATTTCTTTGGGTCGACGCCATTTTTTTCCAGCCAGGTATTTAACGCCGCCGGATTACCAAGCACGATTTTCTGAACGTGTGCCGCGTCGAATATTTTGGCGTGCAGGCGATTAATCTGACCCATCGCTTCGAGCGAGTAGTACAGAACTGTGCTGTCGATGCCCATGAGCGGTGCAGGCGAAGGAACGCGCTTTAGCTTGACATCTGCAGGCTGTTTCTTGATCCAGGCATCCAGCGCAGGCTCCAGACTGGCGCAGTGGCCGCAACCGTACGCAAAGAATTCCAGTACCTCGACCTTAGCGTCGTTCTCAACCGGTTGCGGCGGATCGAGTCGCCTCACATCCTGCTGCCCATGCGCGGCAGTAATGGCGCATGCTGCGAGCAGCACGACGCCGATTTGCCTCAGCCAGGTTGACATTTTTAATATCGCGCCTGATAAACGTGTCGACTATTTCGCCGCGACCGCGCCCGCTGTTTTTACCGGTCCCTTGACTGGGGCAGCAGCCGACACAGGTGCCGGTGCTGACGATGTTTTCAATGTCGCGCGCGCCTCAGCGATGAGCTGATCCACTTTGCCAAACATGACTTGCGCGCCACTGCTTCCCTGTTCGAGCGAGTAGCGACCATTCACGATGAGCGTAGGCGTTGCCTGAATTTTGTATTGCTCAACCATTTTGCGGGCGCGGGTAACTTTGGTCACAACCGAAAAAGATTTCTGCACTTCTTCATATTTTTTCGGATCCACGCCATTTTTTTCCAGCCACTTGTTCAACACGGAGGGATTGCCGAGAGTAACTTTCTCGATATGTGCCGCTTCAAATATTTTGGGGTGCAGGCGATCAATCTGGCCAAGCGCTTCAAGTGAGTAGTACATCACGGTGCTGTCAATGCCCATGATCGCGATTGGCGAAGGAATGCGTTTGACCTTCACGTCCGCAGGCTGTTTTTTAGCCCACGCTTCGAGCGAAGGCTCAAGATTGGCGCAGTGAATGCAGCCGTAGGCAAAAAACTCCAGCACTTCGACTTTGCCGTCGTTCTCCACCGGCTGCGGTGGATCAAGCGGAGTGACGCCCTGCTGGGCGTGAACGGTCGCGAAAGCGAAACCTGTAAACAGCAACACGCTGATTTTCTTTAACCAATTTGACATGTTCAATTTCCTGTTTGGTAAATGCTGAAAGTTTAGTCGGTCGGTTTGACCACGACCGCAATGATCCCGTTTTGAGACAGCGTCGCCTTGATTCTGTTCACCTCGTCCGCGCTTTTATATGGCCCCAGACGCACCCTGTATAACGTGCCTTTGTCCGGCAAGTTGACCGGACGCACGCCGGCCTCAAAACCGGCGAAAGCGATTTTGGCTTTCAGATTTTCCGCATCTGTCTGGCTTTGGAAAGCGCCTGCTTGCAGGTAAACCGTTTCGCCGCTGGCGGGCTTCGGCGGCTCTTTCGCGGTGATGCTTTCTGATTTCACGGCTGGTTTTGCATCCTGCGAGGACAGCGGCTTTGGGACACCGGGCGCGCTCGTTGCACTTCCGGCACCACTCTTGTCACCAGGCAAAATCTGATAAAACTCGAAGCGGGGTTTTTCTGCTTCGAGTTTTTCGTTTTTCACCATCGGCGGCAATGCCGGTCGCGCGCTAATCGTCGGCAACGCATCGACCGGTCGGGATTTTTCGAAAAACGGATTGTTGGCGCGATTGAGCCAAACCGCGATACCAATGGCAAGCAGGATTCCCAACAACAGGCCG
Source organism: Betaproteobacteria bacterium (assembly GCA_031370095.1). Taxonomy (GTDB): domain Bacteria; phylum Pseudomonadota; class Gammaproteobacteria; order Burkholderiales; family Usitatibacteraceae; genus UKL13-2. The sequence continues at coordinate 44 of JANMPY010000555.1, read as the reverse complement.
ATGAGAATGCCCATCAGCATCGGCGGCATGCTGCCGCTCTTGCC
>JANMPY010000469.1:0-4335 GCA_031370095.1 Betaproteobacteria bacterium | reverse complement strand
GCGGCGAAATTCTCAACCAGCACAATTGCCTTGGCACCGGAGTCCTTGAGCTGATGCTCGAGTTCGCGCGGGGTGTAAAGCGGATTGCAATTCACCGCGACCAAGCCTGCACGCAGGATGGCGAATACCACCAGCGGATATTGCAGGATATTGGGCATCATGATCGCCACACGGTCACCCTTTTGCAGCTTCAGCACGCTCTGAAAATAGCCTGCCATCGCGCGTGTCTGATGATCGAGATCGTCATAAGTGACTGTTTTGCCCATGCACGTGAACGCGGGCAGGTGACGGAACTTTTCGCACGACTGGGCGAACACGTCGGTGATCGAGGCAAATTTATCGGCGTCAATATCGGCAGGGACACCCGGCGGGTAGGCGCTTAGCCAGGGACGATCAGCGGGCGAGCGTAACGGTGCGTTGGCATTGGTGTTCAAGGTCGTCTCCTCTGGTTTTATTGGTGTGTTGCGCACGCCGCATTGCCAGCTTGGCGTTCGATCACATTTTTTGTACTTAGACTATATCTTAGCGCACCTAACGATTCGATTCGTCGCGGCTTGGCTGCTGGTTGATCTAGTGTGTTTACTCTAAAGTTTGGCCTTAAAGTCATCGAATCAACGGGCGTTCGCCATCCACGTAATTTTAATGGCTGCACTGCCCCGAATAGCAATCCAACAACTCCAAGGAGCAGAAATCATGGCTAAAAAATTCAAGAAAGCAACGACCAACACCAGTTCAGCCGCAGGTAAAGTCGGCGAATTCGCAGAAAAAATTGGCGCAATGGCGTCGAGCCTGGGCGAACAGCCAACGGCAAAGCAGGTCATGGAATCTGCCCAGCAAATCTGGCTGGCCGGTCTCGGTGCTTTTTCCAAGGCGCAGGTTGAGGGCAAAAAAGTTTTTGAAACCCTCGTCGCCCGCGGCGCGCAAATTGAAGAGCGTACCCGCCACGTCGCTGAAGCGACCATTGAAACGGCAAAAGAGCAGGCGTCCAAAACCATCGAAATGGCCACCGGCAAATTCGATAAGCTCGAGCAAGTGTTTGAGAACCGCGTCCACAGCTCGCTGAACCGCCTCGGTGTATTGACCAGCAAAGACGTCGAAGCGCTGTCTAGCCAGGTCGGCGAATTGTCCGAAGCTGTTCGTGCATTGATGGCGCAGGAAAAGCGTCGCCCCGCGGCCAGGAAACCGGTAGCCGCGAAGAAGCCAGTTGCTGCAAAAAAACCAGTCGCCACCGCGAAAAAAATCGTCAAAACCGTCGCCAAGAAAATCGCGCCAAAAGCGCGTCGGAAGTAAGCAAAAGTCTAACCAACGGCTCGCTTAAGCAAGCGGGGCCGGAAGTCTCCTCCTCGTCCTGAAATCTCTTGATCCAGGGACGACTTCAAGCCCGATTCGAAAGAACCGGGCTTTTTTTTGGCGCTTGCGACTTCCTACTCCCGCAAGACTCGATCCACGAGCTTGATATAGGCCGTCATCGCATCGTCTTTTGACGTGCCTTTGAGCTTGGCCCAGGCGTCAAACTTGGCACGACCCACGAAGTCGGTAAAGCCCGGCTTGTCCCCCGAGACATCGCCATCGGTGGCCTGTTTGAAATGCGCGTACAGACGCAGTTTCATGTCGTTACCTGCCTCGGTTTTTGCCTTGGTCACGTCTTTTGAGGCTTTTTCGAACTTCTTCTGCAACTCGGACATGGCGTTTTCCTCCGGAAAATTGTCAATGGATTGGTCGATAAACCCGCGATTGGGGGTTTTCATGGCATCAAACTAAGGCTAAAGTGACTGTAACGGAATCGAGGAGTGATCGCAATTTTAGTGATTGATGCAGCGTACCGGTTTCGGGGAGCAGTAATCGACTTGCACGCCACATTCGATTCATTCGGGCTAAACCAATAACAGCGAAAGCCGCACACCACACTATGGCCACTATTCCGCGCATGCCCCGCCTGCCACGCATTCCCGGCATTCCGCTCCTCGACCGCGAGCGGATGTCGGGTATCGACACCGCCTGGCTCCGGATGGAACATCCAACCAATCTGATGATGATCGTCGGCATCATGGTGTTCAAGGACAGGCTCGATTTCAAGAAACTGCAAACCACCATCGAGCAGCGCTTCCTGACCTACCCGCGCTTCAAGCAAAAAGCCGTGCAGGATCCAACTGGCGCGTGGTGGGAAGACGACCGAAACTTCGACATCAGGCATCACCTCAAGCGCGTAAAGCTCAGTGGTAAAAACGGCAGGTCTGCCGGCAAGAAAGAATTGGAAGCCTATGTAAGCGCGATGGCGAGCGAGAGTCTCGATTTCACCAAGCCGCTGTGGCAATTCCAGCTCATTGAAAATTATCAGGGCAATGGTTCGGCGTTATTGACACGCATTCATCATTGCTATGCCGATGGCATCGCGCTCATCAGTGTGATGCTCTCACTCACCGCCGATACGGCTGAGGCCAGTATCGCCAAACCGATCCCGAAAGAGAAACGGCCAAAGAGCGCAAAGCACGAGATGGATTTTTGGACCAGCGTCACCAAGCCGATGGCCAACGTGTGGTCAGGTGCGATGAAGCTTACGCGCGGCTTGGTTGAGCAGGGACTTGAAATCGCGAAAGATCCGTCGACGATGCGCGAATTCGCCTCCAAAGGCATGGAGCTCGCCGATGAGCTGCGCAAGATCGCGATGATGCCGCCGGATACGCCGACGCGGTTCAAGGGTAATCTCGGCAAGCAAAAACGCGTCGCGTGGTGCGACCCGCTGCCGCTCGCCGAAGTGAAAATCATTGGCAAAGCGCATGGATGCTCGATCAACGACGTACTGCTCGCGACCGCTGCGGGTGCGTTACGTGATTATCTGGAACGTCACGGCGACGCGTCGGCCAACGTTGAAATACGCGCCGTCGTGCCGGTCAATTTGCGACCGATCGAGAAGGCAAGCGATCTTGGTAATCAGTTCGGACTGGTTTTTGTCGATTTGCCGATCGGCGTTGAAGACCCGATGGAGCGCATGTTTCTGGTCAAGGATCGGATGGGCGCATTGAAGGGTTCCTCGCAGCCGATTGTCGCATTCGTGCTGCTTTCTGCAGTCGGCATGGGGCCAAAAATATTGCAGGATCAAATCGGCGCGCTGATCGGTCGCAATGCAACGGCCGTCATGACCAACGTGCCGGGGCCGCAAAAACCGCTGTTCTTCGCCGGACGCGAAATCGACGAGATTGATTTCTGGGTGCCACAATCGGGCGGCATCGGCATGGGCCTGTCGATCCTCACCTACAACGGCAAAGTCCAGTTTGGCCTGATCACTGATGCCGGGCTGGTGCCCGATCCTGAAACGGTCATCAATAAATTTGCCGATGAATTTGAAAAGCTGGTAATGCAAACCTTGATGGGGCCGTATGGGCCGGAGTTTGAAGCGGAACTTGAAAGCGCATTCGGTGGGGAAGCAAGTAGTGATGCGACAGTGGCGAAAAAAACGCTTAAGCGAATGCGGAAACCATAACCGGCGCGTGCGGAATTGCTGACCTGCTTTAGCGTATGCCAACGTCACAAAGCGCGCTTATCGCTGGTGCGACCGGACTCACCGGCCACTATCTGCTGACGCGATTGCTCGCCGAGGCAAACTACGCGCGTGTGACCGCCTTGGTGCGCAAAGCATCACTTCCTTTGAGTCCCAAACTCGCCGAAGTCATCGTTGATTTCGACGCCCTGCCTCCACTTCCAAAAGCAGCCGATGCATATTGCTGCCTCGGCACCACCATCAAAAAGGCAGGCTCGCAAGCGTCTTTTCGCAAAGTCGATTTTGAATTCGTCGTCAACTTTGCGCGCGCGGCCAAGCGGGCAGGCGCGAAACGATTTCTGGTGATCAGCTCCCTTGGTGCCAACGCGAAATCACCGATTTTCTATAGCCGCATAAAGGGCGAAATGGAAAATGCCTTACGCGAAATTGGCTTTGAAGCGTTGCACATTTTCCAGCCCTCGCTCATCCTCGGCGAACGCAGTCAGCAACGACCCGCAGAAAAGCTCGGTATTGCGGCATTCAGCGCGATAAGCGTACTGATGTTGGGACCTGCGCGAAAATATCGACCGATCAACGCAGAAACGATTGCACGCGCGATGGTGAAAGCGGCGCTTTCCAACAAGCGGGGCGTGAACCTTTATCCATCTGATGTTATTGAATCAATGGCCGTGAAATAGTCGAACTAAGCGAGGGCGGCAATCATTTCGATCTCGATCAGAAACCCATTGCGAAATACGCCCACCGGCACGATCGCACGCGCAGGTTTGTGCGTGCCGAAAAACGCGGCGTATTCGGCATTCACCGCCGCCCAATAGGCGATGTCGGATACGTAAAGG
>JANMPY010000461.1:0-2895 GCA_031370095.1 Betaproteobacteria bacterium | reverse complement strand
CCGCATCCGGACAAACTAAAGCGCAAAAAAGCAGTTGAAATGCTATTGGCAGAACACAAAAATTGTGCGGAAGTTGTCTTTTCCGATATCCCATATTTGGGACGTTGAATTGTGCGATCAAATGGGACAAGTCAGTTAAATTCTTGAGGCGTTCAACTTGAGCAACAATTGGGGATGTATTACGGTTGATTTTGAAACCATTCGCCGTGCCTCAAATTCCTCAGCGAAAACTTCACGATCCCTAGTACTGGTGAGGCTGTCCGGCCATTTCTGGTCCACACGCCTTATGGATGCTACCGTGCGAGGAAGTCCCAGATCATTCAAAACGGTCAGCGTGAATTATTTTGAAAACAATTCACGCCGACGTTTCAAATTCGCTTAACGCCCATCCCCTTTCAGCGCAGGCGCATCAGGCACCATTTTCAGGAATTTCTTGAAGTCACTTCGCTTTCCCTTGGCCGCTTCAGCCTTGAGGTAGTCGAGTGTCAGCACCGATGCCATCTTTTCGGCGGCGGCGCTGGCGATGAATTGGTTTACCGAAATTTCGTCGCGCTCGGCCAGTTCCTTGATTTTCTGATGCACGGAATTTGGCAGGCGAATGGTCAGGGCACTCATTGTTTTCTCCTTAGCATGTTCAATAGTTCGGCAGGCGTAATCACCTGCACATTCAATTCCTCAACGCGACGAAAATCCTTGGCGTTATGGGTAACGATGTATTCGCAGCTGGCAGCGACGGCACATTCCACAATCATGTCGTCGTCGGGGTCACGTGAAAACGGCCTCCACAAGAAATGCACGTCTTGTAAATGCGCGATGGACGCGAGATATTGCAAGAATGCCAGAGCGTCATCGGCTGTCGCGCCCGGCGGCAGGTTCTCCGGTCGCGTCATGACCGCCTGCCATTCGGTATAGACCGCAACGGTCAACGCGATTTCGATCTCGGGTGTTGGCAACATCGACACAAGCTTGAAGCTTGCGCCATTGCGGGAACGGGCGGCAGCGACCAGAACCGAGGTGTCGAGGACAATTTTCATGGTATCGCCAGTATAACCAGTTATTCAGAAGTTCCAAAGACAAGCCTCGGCAAGTACATGGCGACGCGTTCACCACCCCCTGACCGTGCCTGTGTGAGTTTGTATGGGTGCTGCGCAAGGTCTACGGCTTGCAACCAGACGATGCGGCCAACGCGATTCGCGCTCTGCTTGCTGCTGCAAACGTGGAAATGAACAGGCCAGCGGTAGAGGCGGGTTTGTCCGCGCTTGATGCAGGCGGAGATTTCGCTGATGGTGTTATTGCCTATGAGGAGAATTGGCTCGGCGGTGAAACCTTCGTTTCATTCGACAAAAAAGCGGTTGCGTCGCACCCGACCGACCCATTTGAAAATAAAAGTATTACAACCGGAAAATGTAATACAATAATTATTTGTACTACCAAGTGGGTAAAGTATGACTACATCAAGCCTTACAGTCAAAGGGCAGGTTTCCATCCCCGTGCGTCTGCGCAAAATGCTGGGGTTGGCAGCGGGTGATCGTGTCCGGTTTAGCGAAGATGGTGGGCGCGTTTACCTCGAAAAAGAACCGGATATTTCGGCGATTTTTGGCGTGGTGAAGGCGCGTAAATCCGCCACACTCGCACAAATGGACGCGGCAATTGTGCAAGGCTGGCGGAAGAAACGCGCATGAAAGTGACGCTCGACACCAACGTGCTGGCGCGTGTGGTGGTAGATGACCATGGAGCAGCCGCACAATGTGCTGCCGCTCGCAAGGCACTTGCCACCGCCAAAACCGTCATCATTCCGCAGGTGGTGCAGATAGAGCTTTGCTGGCTGCTGGAATCAGCGTTTGGCCTGCGCCACGCCGAAATTGTCAACGTGTTACGCGTATTGCAATCCAATCCGCGTATCGAGCTTGAACATCGGGCTATTTTTGATGCCACGCTGGAAAAATTCGCAGGCGATGCGGCGTGGGGGTTTGCCGATTGCTTGATTGCAACAGTTGCGGCCCGGCATGATTCGACGCTGTTGACGTTCGACAAAAAGCTGGCTCGGCTCATTGGCTCGACGGTGTTGCGTTAGCAGTGACGCGTGGAGTAGCGGTCAGCGTTGCGGTGAGCCGCTTTTCAGGGATATTCTAAAAATCTCAACGTTGTCTCCCCGGCGCAACCCTTGTGGTTGTTCGCCGGTATGACAGGGTTTTTAGAAATTTCCCTCTCACTGCGATGCTTGAAGAACAACTGTTGTTACCCCATCTATAGTTGACTGAATTACTGGGTTTTCATATACTTGAGTCGTTTAGTAGGACTTTATAAGCAATCAACCCGTCGCGTTTATCAGGACAGCGCCATGAGACTCACCACCAAAGGCCGATTTGCAGTAACCGCCATGCTCGATTTGGCCATGCACGCGCAGGATGGCCCGGTGGCTCTTGCGAGCGTCAGCACGCGGCAAAAAATTTCACTTTCCTATCTCGAACAGTTGTTCAGCAAATTGCGTCGTGGCAGTCTGGTTGAAAGCGTACGCGGGCCAGGTGGTGGTTACAACCTCGCGCGTCCGCTCAATCAATTGACGGTTGCCGACATTATCAAAGCGGTCGAGGAGCCGATCGATTCGCGCCAGTGCGAGGGTCGCGATAATTGCCTCGGCAATCGCCGCTGCATGACGCACGATCTTTGGGAAGATCTGAACACAACCGTCATCGATTATTTGAATGGTGTGACGCTGGCGCAACTCGTTCAAAAGCAGCGCACGCAAACGGTGTCTGCACCGGTGAGCCTGCACAAAATGCGCGCTCGCGGCACCGCTAAAAATCACCAACGGATTGCAACTTCGGCAACCGTTAGCTAGTCCAACTTGTCTTTAGATCAACGTATATAAACGCCATGAAACAACCCATCTAC
>JANMPY010000454.1:0-12526 GCA_031370095.1 Betaproteobacteria bacterium | reverse complement strand
GAGCTCGCCCCCTTCGTGACGCACGCCCGCACTCACCGTCACGGGGCCAGCGTTATACGAGAGTTGAGCGAATGGTGCCGTGCTTTTGTACTTCATCGGCGGTACCCAGAGCCGATCAGTGAGGGCAAGTCTTTGCTGTGCGGTGTCTTGCACGACGTCGACGCCGGCATTCAATTCAAGATCGTTGATTCCAGCCAGATGGTCGGTGCTCCAGTTGGTGCGGACACCTCTTTTCTGCGATTGAATTTCGGATTGCTCGACGAGCGTACCGAGCGCCGCAATCCGGGCATCCTGTTTGCCCCGGTTCAGGTTCGAGTTGTCGCTTTTGAGCGGCAGACAATCGGTAGTGCCGCACTCGGATAGAAAACGCGTGTGCTGATCGGCCCGATAGGCATGAAGATTGAGCGCACCGCCAAGCAAGTTTGCGTGCGTATAGGTCAAAATGCTCTGATTGAATTCATTGAACTCGGTCTGCCCACCGGGCGTTTTTCCCCTGACAGAAGTGTCGGTTAATCCGAGCGCACGGTTACCCACTTGCTCCAGGTAGTTGCCTTTGCCGCGCATCAGAAAGCGGCTCGAAGTTACCGCCAGGCGCTGTTCACCATTGGTGCCAAAATTGACGCCAAGTTTTGCGAACAAATTCTTGGTTTCGGAGTCGTTTGATGCACCGCTCTGCCCCATGCCTATCCTGCGACCATGAGCGTCGTACTCCATGCCGCGATCGGCGGAGGATGTCGCCACCAGCACATCGAAAGCATCGTTCTTGTGGGCGGCAATGAAGCCCACCTTCCAGCCGCCACTATCGTCACGTCCCTGAGACTCGTATTGTGATGTCAGGGAAAATTCGTTGCCCATTTTGGTGGGCGTCTTCGACAAATAATTAATAATGCCGCCGGACGCGCCAATGCCCTCCGATGCTGATGGCCCGTTGATGACTTCAATGCGTTCGATAATTCCCAAGTCAGTGAAGACACTGGTGCGGTTTCCTTCGCGTAACGGTATGGTCTGGGGGACGCCGTCGAACAAGCGAAGGGCAGTACGGCCCCGCAGCGTTTCTCCATTGCTGGCCATTTGCTGGGTAGCCTCAGAATAACCCGGCACCGTCCGCGCCAGGATCGCGGTTGCATCCTGGGTCAGCTTCAGCGTTTCGGCAATCTCTTCGGCCGAAATCACCGTGATCGCGCCGGGAATTTTGTCAACGGCCTTGGCAGCGCGGCTACCGGTGGTGACCGTGATGGTCTCAACCGTTTGCTTGTCTTTGCTATCCTCTGACGCGGTCTTCACGACGTCGGACTTTGCGACTTCTTGCGCAAATGCGCCCGTGGCAAGCGTTGCACAGAGCAGCGCCGATATTGTCGCCGCGACCGTGCCTTTCATTTTAGGAATTTTTTTCATTGGGTTGTCCGAGAGTTGTTGTTCTGAGTCGAAACATCCTTCACTGTCCTATGTCTGGCATGGTGAAGGCACGGAAAAGCAATCAACGCGCAAATTGCATCGGTTCGTATGCCGCTCTTGTTGTTGCGCACGAGTCTGGGCGTATTTGCAGGAAATACAAACCATTTAAAGGCATATTCAAAAATTACTTTTTGTTTCTTTAACTGAATATCCGCAGCGTACAGAGCGCATGCCGCTTCGCGTGACGGACAATCATTGGAGCCGATAACTACCGCTGAATGATCAGACCCTTGAGCGATTCTGGCGCTGGCGGCGGAAAAAACAAGCTGCCGATATAGCCGAACACAATCGAAAACAGGATCGCGATGCCGAGGTAGATGAAGGGATGAACAAGGTTCATCCACCACGCGGCGAAGGTCAGCACAATGCTCGCGAACATGCCGATCAGCACGCCCTGCCAATTGGCTCTGCGGGTGAACATGCCCAGCGTGTACGCGCCGCCAAAACCACCTCCCAGCAGGCCGTACAATTCGAGCGCCACGTCCAGATATGAGCCGATGTTGTAGCGGCTGAGAACGAGCGCAAGACCGATACCGATCAAGCCAGCAATCACTGTGACAATCTCGGCCAGACGAATGCTCACGCGCTGCGTCGGATTCTTCGCGAGCCGTTCGTAGAAATCCACAGACACCATCGTCGCCACACTGTTCATGATGCTCGAACAAGTCGCCATCGACGCAGCAAAAATGCCGGCGATCATCAGTCCGGTGACGCCGGCCGGCAACTCGGCAGCGATGAAGAGTGGAAAGGTGGCGTCGACCGACAATAGCGGATTCATCCGTTCCGGATGGCTCTGATAAAACACCCACAGACTCGTGCCGATAAGATAAAACAACAAAGCACCGGGGATGATAATCGCGGCAAAAAGCCAAACAGATCTGCCTGCTTCCTTGTCAGACTTGGTTGTGAACACGCGCTGCATCAACACCTGATCCTTGGGGAACGTCAGCACCGTCTCCATCAGCACAACAAAAATAAAACCCCAGACGGTTGCCTTGGTAATGTCAAAGCTCCAGTCGAGCATCTTCGTTTTTTCCGCCGCTTCTGCGGTCGCGACGACCGCGCCGAAACCGCCGTCCAGCTTGTAGTAGATGAAGATCAGCACGAACACCAGCCCACCAACCTTGACGAAGAGTTGCAGGAAATCGGTCCAGATCACGGCTCGCATGCCACCTAGTGCGGTATAGCCAATCGTCACCAAGCCCATGATGAGGATGCTCCACACCATGTCGAAACCGGTAATGGTGGCAATCGCGAGCGATGGCAAAAAGAGGATGATGCTCATCCGGCCACCGAGATGCAGCACGATGCACATCGCACTTGCCATCATCCGCACGGACGGGTGGAAACGTTGCTCCAGATAGTCGAAAACAGAAACAAGTTTCAGGCGTCTTAGCATCGGCACGATCCAGACTGCTACAAATACCAGGCCCACGACGCCAATAATATTGCCCATCAAATACTGCCAGTTGGTGGCGAAGGCTTTCGCGGTGGTCGCGATATAGCCAATCGAGCTGGTACTGGTGACATACAGGCTCACGGCGGCGGCCCAAAAGGGAATCGTTCTGTTACCGACGAAGAATTCGGAAGTCGACTGCTTTTCTTCGCGCCAATAGCAATAGAGGCCGATGCCTGCGATGGCGATCAGGTAGACAACAATCATCACCCAGTCGAGTGGGCGCAATAAAAGTTTGCTACCCTCAAGCTCGGACAGACTGAATTGCACATCGGCCGATTTTTGTCCCGCATGCTCCCAAAAAATTCCGTTGCCCACGCTGGTTCCGCGCTGCACGTTAGCGGCGATCTCGTTGCCTTGGATTGAAAACGCGTTCGTGATCGTGTGATAGGTGAGCAGCTGCGCACGGTCTGATGACGGCGAGTTTGCGACAGATCGCACGATGAAAAGCAGGTGTGCCTGCCCGGTTGCGCGCGCAGCACCTTCAACCACCGAGCCTGGTAAAAATCCCTGCGCGCTCCAACCCATCACGGGCGTCCAACGCCATAGCTGGTCGCCCTTCCCGTCGGGCTGCCTGGCCGTGAAGTAAAGTGCCGCGTCCTGCGCCACTATCGAGGTGATCCCATTCGGAAGCTCGTCGCGACCGGCGGGAATTTTCCATACCGGTTGCGGCGCGGCGGCATCGATCAAGAACCAATGCGGCGCGCCATCGGCCGCCGTGCCGACGATGTACATCACGCCGCCAAGTACAGCGCCTTTGGCCGCAGCAAGTGGCACGGGAAGTATTGGCAAGGGCTTGCCGGGTGGGAGCGCGGGATCCGGATAAATTTCAATCTGGTCGCCACCCTGCCCGAGCCTGGTTTCAAGCAGCAAGTAGGGGCGGGAGCCGTTTGTAATCGAGCCCAGGATTCTGCCCGCAGGACGCCACGAAATCGGCAGCCATTCTTTTCGGGCGTCGTTCAGACGCCAAAGCTGGTTTCCCTTGGCAACAACGGGCTGCCCGAGCGCCACAAACATTGCGTCGGGCGTGCCAGAGAATGCGGGCATCGCAACCTGCTTAACCGAGACGAGGTTTTCAGCACTGGCATGGACAGCGACGATGCACAACAAGGTGCAGGCTAACAACTGCTTTAGAAATCGTGGCATGTTGCTCCGTTGGGTCGTTGTGACATTCTTCTCGTCGGGTCACTCAATCAGCTTCAAAGATCCCACTCGCGAATTGCTTGCTTAATATCCGAGAGTCAGAAATGTCTTAACGACAATGCCGATACGGAAACCCGTTTTTCGATTTTGATCTGAATTTTCCGGCGTGGTTTTTTATTGGCATCGCAAAAAATTGGGAGCGAAAATTCCTCGTCGCGTCAATGCAACGATGACATTGCGCGTCGCGGCTTGCTGCGCAGTCTGACCGCATTTTTAATAAACAGGAACCAGCGAAAGACATATTCAAGATATGTTTTTTACTTCTTTACCTTGGCGTTTCACGCCGACTAAAGACGAGAAAAAAACATCGCGGATAAAAAAGCGATGCAGGTCGCGCACTGCATCGCGCCCGATGGACGACTCCGGTGTGGGAGACAATCAAGGCACGTAGATCGCCATTCGGTGCGGCTTCGCGGCCATTTATTGGCTAAGAGCCGCGCCAGTTCTAGTGTTTGCAGGTAGCGCCATTCGCCTAGCGCGGCCCATCCCCAATCATCGGCAACACCAACCCCAGCTCCTGCGCACAATCCACCGCGGTCTTGTATCCCGCATCCGCATGACGCATGACCCCCGTGCCCGGGTCGTTCCACAGCACACGCTCGATCCGCTTCGCCGCTTCATCAGTGCCATCGCAAACAATGACCACACCTGCGTGCTGTGAAAATCCCATGCCCACACCACCGCCATGATGGAGCGACACCCAGGTCGCGCCGCTCGCCGTGTTCAACAATGCGTTGAGCAACGGCCAATCGGAAACGGCGTCGGAGCCGTCCTGCATTGCTTCGGTCTCGCGGTTCGGTGACGCGACCGAACCAGAATCGAGATGATCGCGGCCGATGACGATGGGCGCTTTCAATTCACCCGACTTCACCATCTCGTTGAACGCCAAGCCGAGTCGATGGCGTTGCCCGAGGCCCACCCAGCAAATGCGCGCAGGCAATCCCTGAAACGCGATGCGCTCACGTGCCATGTCGAGCCAGTGGTGCAGATGCGCGTCATCGGGGATCAGCTCTTTCACTTTCGCGTCGGTCTTGTAAATATCTTCCGGGTCACCCGACAGCGCAACCCACCGAAATGGCCCGACGCCGCGACAAAATAGCGGACGAATATAGGCGGGCACAAAGCCCGGAAAATCGAACGCGTTGACCACGCCTTCGTCTTTGGCGACTTGCCGAATGTTGTTGCCATAGTCGAGCGTCGGAATACCCATCGCGTGCAAATCGAGCATGGCGCGCACGTGCGCGGCCATCGATTTTTTTGCTTCACCAATGACGAGGTTCGGATCCGTCACCCGCAACGCCGCCGCTTTTTCGAGACTCCAGCCCAGCGGCAAATAGCCGTTCAACGGATCATGGGCGGAGGTTTGATCGGTCACGACATCGGGCCGCGCTTTCACGTCACCGGACTTCACGCGCGTAGCAATCTCGGTAAATATTGCAGCCGCATTGCCGAGCAGGCCGACCGAGATCGCCTGGCCTTTTTGATGCGCGACATCAATGGTGTGCAGCGCTTCGTCGAGTGATTTTGCTTTGGCGTCGAGGTAACGGCTACGCATGCGCATATCGATTCGCGTCTCGTCGCATTCCACCGCCAGCATCGAGGCACCCGCCATGGTTGCCGCCAACGGCTGCGCACCGCCCATGCCACCGAGGCCGCCGGTGAGAATCCATTTGCCTTTCAGGTTTCCGCCGAAATGCTGGCGACCCACCTCGACAAAAGTTTCATAGGTGCCCTGCACAATGCCCTGCGAGCCGATGTAAATCCACGAGCCCGCCGTCATCTGGCCGTACATCATCAAACCTTTTTGATCGAGCTCGTGAAAATGCTCCCACGTCGCCCAATGCGGCACCAGATTGGAATTGGCCAGCAACACGCGCGGCGCATCGACATGGGTGCGAAATACGCCGACCGGTTTGCCGGATTGGATCAGCAGGGTTTCATCGGGCGCCAATTTTTTCAACGAATCAAGAATCGCATCGAAACACGCCCAGTCGCGCGCCGCGCGGCCAATGCCGCCGTAAACCACCAGATCCTCCGGGCGTTCGGCGACATCGGCATCGAGATTATTTTGTAGCATCCGGTAGGCGGCCTCGATCAGCCAATTTTTACAGGTGATCGCGCTGCCGCGTGGCGCGCGGATCACGCGGGTGGGATCGTGGCGCAGATTGGATGTGTCCAGCATTTGGCGTGATGACATTTTTTACCCCGGCGGCGACAACAACAATTTGGCGATGACAGGGCCCGCTACACAGCCCCACACCACCAACACAATCACGCAACTTAAAAACACCGCAGCACTGCCCAGATCCTTGGCACGCTTGGAGAGATCGTTATTATCCAGACTCACGCGGTCAACCACTGCTTCGACTGCGGAATTGAGCAGCTCCACCACCAACACCAGCAGCAACGTTGCGACGAGCAAAGCCCGCTCGCTCAGGGTCAACGGCAGCAACACGGCAAAGGGGAGAAGTATCAAAGCGAGAAATAATTCCTGACGGAACGCATGCTCGTGTTTGAGCGCCACCGCGAACCCAGCCATCGAATAGAAAAAAGCGCGCCAAATGCGTGTAAGTCCGCTCTTGCTTTTATAAGGAGCTTCCAAATTTTTCTCCGTAAACGCTACGATTCGGCTTTGAGTCGGCTACGTGCCTATGCTCTGATTTTAACCAACACAGTTGCATAGCGTACGCCATTGCGAAGGATGCAGCCGCTATAATGTTTGCTTCTAACTATGCCGACCTGAAAATCTCCCGACATGCCAAGTCCTACCACCACCGCCGCGTGGAAATCTCTCACCAGCCTCGCGGCGCACCGTGACCCGACATCAAAACAATTATCAGCACTTAACGTAGAAGCGTGCGGTTTTTACGCCGACTTTTCGCGCCAACATTTGCCCAGAGCCGTGATCGAATCGCTGTTGGCGCTGGCGAATCATCAACAACTATTGGCCGCGCGCGATGCGCAATTTAGCGGTGTCGCCATCAATCGCACCGAGAATTTGCCGGTGCTGCACACGGCGTTACGCGCAAAAAATCCGCTCGTCGTTGATGGCACCGACGTACACGCAATGGTTACACATCAGCTGCAAAAAATGCGTGCGTTTGTCGAGGGCATCCGCAGCGGACGCATTCGCACCGTCACCGAACAGGCATTCACCGATGTCGTTGCCATCGGCATCGGCGGCTCCTCGCTTGGACCACGATTGGCGTGCGCGGCGTTGACACGCTTTGCCGACGGGCCGCGCATGCATTTTGTGTCGAACGTGGACGGCGCGCAGTTAACCGATGTGTTGCGCGACTTGAATCCGGCGACCACGCTTTTTCTGGTGACCTCAAAAACATTCACGACCGATGAAACCATGAGCAACGCGCGCAGCGCGCAGCGCTGGCTCGATGAACGATTGGGAACCGTGGCGGGGCTCGCGGCATCGACCGCACATGTCGTCGCGATCACGGCAAAACCTGATGAGGCAAAACGTCAGGGCTATAAGGATGATCGAATTTTTGAATTCTGGCCGTGGGTGGGTGGGCGATTTTCACTTTGGTCTACCGTTGGGCTGTGTGTCGCGCTGGCCGTTGGCTTTGACCGTTTTCAGGAAATGCTTGATGGCGCGCACGCGATGGACGAACATTTTTGCAGTGCGCCGCTCGATAAAAATCTACCGGTCATGCTGGCGCTGGTTGGTGTGTGGAATCGTAATTTTTTGAATATTGCCAGCCACGCGTTGCTGCCCTATTCGCATCGACTTGGATTATTGCCAAAGTATGCACAGCAACTGGAAATGGAATCGAACGGCAAGAGTGTCGATCTTGAAGGCAACCGTGTTGACTACGCGACCTGTCCGGTGATCTTTGGTGAGCCCGGTACCGACGGCCAGCATTCGTTTCACCAATTGCTGCATCAGGGCAGCGACGTAATTTCGTCCGATATCATTCTGGTCGCGGGTGATGAAAGCAAACTCACCGGGCAGCACAACAAGCTGCTCGCCAATGGCATCGCGCAAGCCGACGCGCTGTGGTTTGGACGTGGACGTGATGCGACGCCTGATGCGCATCGTGTTTATGAGGGTGGCCGCCCGGTCACACTGCTGGTGATGCCCGCCCTCACTGCGTTTAATTTTGGCGCGCTGCTTGCCCTCTACGAACATAAGGTATTTGTGCAAGGCGTGGTGTGGAACATCAATTCGTTCGACCAATGGGGTGTGGAACTCGGCAAAATTATTGCCACGTCGTTGTTGCCGCTGTTCAGTGCGAATCAGCCGACGGCACCTGAAATACCCGCGCATTTGTCCGCCGTGACCGCCAAGATTCTCCAGTTGCGCGATCAGAATCACGCCACATAACAGCGGCATCACAATCCACCATGCGTCAATTCGAACAATTGCTGCAAGCACTCGACGAGCCGGTATTCGAAATGGATGTCGCCGGGGTCGTCGTCTATGCGACCGCAGCAATGGATGCGTGGACGGATCGCGACAACGGCTATGTTTTTGCCGAGGTGTTGGCGGCTGCTGATCGCGCGCGGTTTCTGCAAACATTTCAGCGCCTCGTCGATGGCAAGACCGCCAACGTAGTGCTGGAAATCGCCCTCTCTGATGTCGATGGCACCGAGCGACCGATTGAGTTAAAGCTCGCCGCAAGCCAACGTGAAGGCGACAAGACCACCACCGTCGTCGGCTGGTTGCGCGACCTGAGCATGGAGAAAGCCAAGGAGGCCGCCGCCAACGTCCAGGGCACGCATTTGCTCGACTTGGTCGAGGGCGTTTCGGATGCCTGTGTGGTCGAGAGCGCGGATGGCTCGGTGGAAATGGTCAACGCCGCGTTTTGCGAATTGTTTAATGTGAAATCGGCAACGCAATCACTCATCGGTACGCCGTGCGCAGCGTTATTCGCCCAAGCAGCAAAGGCGACCGACCAAAAGGTGGCACCGATTTACTTCCCGATGGATGTGGCTGCACCCGATGAATTCGAGTTTGCATTCACCGATAAACGTCGCGCCAGACAACATTCGATACCGGTGCCGGGCGAGGATGGCGTCGCGGGTCGACTGCATATTTTTCGCGCGCTCGACGTGAAAGCTAAAGCACCGGCAAACCTCGCGGTGTTGTCGGCGACGGACGCGGCACAACTGCAACTGATTGAGAAAATTGCCCATGATCTCGCCACCACGGTTGAGGGTGCTGCGAGTGCAATTTATCGCGCCGAGCAATTGGAATTACCGGGGCAAGTCCTCGACCATTTTCGGCGCGTGGAATCGTCGGCACAGTCTGCATTCTCGTCCATTGCGGGTCTGCTTGATTTCTCCAAACTTGAGACCAGCGAAATCAAACTCGACTCGGTTGAATTTCATCTGCGTGAAAGTGTGGGAAACATGCTCGAGCGCATCGTGCCTGCCGCCGAGGAGCGTGCAGTGCAATTGAAATTACGCATCGAGCAGGACGTGCCGGAGCATCTGATCGGCGACGGTGCGCGCACGATGCTATGCCTGCGCAACCTGCTCGAATGCGCATTGCCGCCCTTGCTTGATCGCGTGCCGGGGACAGAAATTTCGCTGGTGGTTGAGCCTGAATACTCGGCTGGCAATCAGATTCATTTGAGTTTCAGCGTGGTGCAATCAACGCCAAAGGGAACGGTGCGCACGAAGTCGACGTCACCGGCTGCAATGATGCAGCTCTCGCTCGCGCGGCAAATTGTCCGGGCAATGCACGGCAACGCCACCGGCAAGGCAGGCGGCAAGATTGACATCAAGGAGCGCAAAGAGACCACCACCTGGCAATTCACTGCGGCCTTCCCGTACCTTGCCATCAAGGATCCACGCAGCCGTCCAACGTTCGTGACACTCACCGGCATGCGCGTCTTGATCGTGAGTAGCAATCTCGAACAACGCAAGCAACTGTCAGAGCTCGCGCGTAACTGGCGGATGTTGCCGTACGAAGCGGATAACGCGGCGATGGCACTGTCGCTGCTGTCGCGCGCAGCCGATGAAGATGCGGCGATCGCTCTGGTGATTACCGCCAACCAATTACCGGTGCAGGATGGTTTCCTGCTCGCGTTTCGCATCAAACATAATCCCAAATTAAAGCAGACCGCCGTCGTGATGCTCGCCACTGCGGGTAAGCCCGGTGACGCGATTGCCTGTCGCGAAAGCGGCATCAGCGCGTATTTGCGCCAGCCGATTGGTGCGAATCAGCTCAACGAAGCGCTCTCGGCGGTGATGGGTGCGCAGGATGACGACAGCGAATCGACGTCGACCCTGATTACGCGGCATTCGCTGCGGGAGGCGAAGGCCGGCACGGTACTGGTAATCGACGCCAACCGCGAGCACGCCATGGCCGCTGCGATGGTATTGAAAAAAAGCGGCTACCGCATCAGCACGGCAGACAGTGCCAAGGTTGCCTATATTGAAATGGAGCAAGACCACTTTGACGTCATCATCATCGACCCAACGACGCCGGGATTTGTCGATATGGGCATCGAATCGATCGCCGACGCGCTGCGCGAAAAGTTGCCGGCAAAATCGCCCAACATTCCAATCCTGTTGGCGTTGACCGAGGACATGTCGTCGGTGGAGTATGGCTACAGCGGGACGGTGACGAAGCCCTACGACAAAGAGGAGCTGATCGCGCAGGTGGCCAGGCACACGCCGGTGAAGCAAGGTTAGGCCTCAAGCATTTCTGGCGACCAAACGTTTCATGTCATGCCATTGTTCGCCCCTGAAGTCGCCACACGGTTTTTGTTAAGCTGCACGGATGACCAAAAACAATTCGATGGTTGAGCGTGCGATGGGCGAAAGCTTTGGCCTTCTGGCACCTGCGCTGCAACAGTTTCATCGTCTGGCAGGGCGCAACGAGTTGCACGGCCTTGTTGCAGTACATGCACCTAAATCATTTTTGGCGAGGCTGCTTGCCCGGTTGCTCGGCACGCCACTTGTCGCATGCGAAGGCTCCATCCGCTTTGAACTCGATGCACAGCCACTCGCCGAAACGTGGGGGCGTTATTTTCCGTCGCACGTGATGACATCGCGTTTGCGGCTTGTCGACGATCACGTCGTCGAAAACCTCGGCGCGGCACGGTTGACGTTCGCACTCATTGAAAAAAATGGACAACTCAGTATGCAGCTCTGTCACCTGCATTTTTTCGGCGTGCCATGTCCGGGGTGGCTGATGCCGCGCGTGGTTGCTGAAGAATCCGGTCGCAATGGCCGCGTGGACTTCCACGTACGCGCAGAGGTGCCGTATGTGGGCGCTGTTGCGGGCTACGATGGGTATTTGTTGCTACAGAAAGGCGTATCGGCATGATTATCGTGTTCGATGCGCAGTGTTTGCTGTGCAGCAGTTCGGTGCATTTTCTGCTGCGGCACGACAAACAATGTGTGTTTCAATTTGCCTCGATTCAAGGCGCCACCGGGAACGCGATCCTGGCCAAGGCCGGCTTATCTGTTGATGGATTGCAAACAATGCTGCTTAACGACGGAGAACGCGTCTGGGCGCAATCTGCGGCTCTGCTACGGGTGGCACACGGTCTCGGTTGGCCGTGGCGCATTGCCTGGCTGGTCTGGCTGATACCCGCGCCGCTGCGGGACGCGCTGTATCGATGGGTGGCGCGCAATCGCTATTGGCTGTTCGGCAGAACCGACGCTTGCCTTGTGCCGCCGAAGAGTGATGCGGCGCGGTTTCTTGATTGATTCCGCAACGCATTGGATGGAGTTGGCGTTGTCGAAGTCGCGTTGGGTTTCAGCTCAAAACGGCAACATCGCCGACAGTAGTCACGCGGGCCTGGTCACATCATCGGCATTGGTGACAAGCAACAGATGAATTCCGTCAACGCGCGTTTTGGCAGCAACGCCTTCCGCCTTATGCGGCTGATCCAGTTGCTCGATCACGAGCACTTCACCGCTGATCTGAATGGTGCGTCGCGGCGGCCGAGCGGCGTTTATCGAACCTCATGCGCGTAGCCGCTCGACCTTGAGCGAGTCAAACCGCGTTTCGATGCACGTATTATCCCGGCAGTTCCTCATCCCTGAAGCCAAATGGAAGCCGCAGGGTTCGCCCGGCCTTGACCTAGCCCGGATAATCCGATGCTAGCAGCCTGTCGGATTTAAGGGAAATCGGCTGCAAAATGACCTGGCCGGTGCATAATTCCCCGCCTTCCAGCGCCAATGGAACAACCATTGGCTCGAAAAGAGTGAAATTCTGCCCTCGCCCATCTCATTTTTCGCTTCGATTCCTTAAGTCCGACAGGCTGCCAGGTCGAGGCTGCTCGGTATAGGATCTTTAAGACCTATCCTCTGACATCATGCAAGGTCGAAGCGATCAAGGTTCATCACTTTGTTCCAGGCCGCCACAAAGTCACGCACGAATGCCTGCTGCGCGTCGCTGCACGCATAGACTTCCGCGATGGCCCGGAGCTGGGA
>JANMPY010000450.1:0-18408 GCA_031370095.1 Betaproteobacteria bacterium | reverse complement strand
GGCGACGTTAACTCCACCATGGCAACGGCGCTCGTGGCATCCAAACTTGGGGTGCGAATTGCCCACGTCGAAGCCGGACTGCGCAGCGGCGACCGAAGCATGCCCGAAGAAATCAACAGACTGGTAGCTGACCGGCTCGCTGACCTGCTTCTGACGCCTTCGCGAGACGCTGAAATAACGCTTCGCCACGAAGGAGAACCAGCCGACAAGATCGTGTTCGTCGGTAACGTTATGATCGATTCACTCTTGCATGCTCTTCCGGCTGCAAAGGCGACGGGGGCTGCGCAACGTCTTGGACAGGAAGGGCGACATGTCGTCGTTACTTTACATCGTCCGTCGAACGTGGATGATCCGGTTCGTCTGCGTGCCATCATGACCTCGCTCGTGGATATTGCCGAGCACCGCGCAGTGCTGTTTCCTTCACACCCAAGAACGCGCGAGCGGCTTGTCTCTCAGGGTCTGCAGCTCGGCAATCTTCGGCTGATCGACTCGCTGCCATACCACGACATGGTCGATTTGGTCAGAACCGCGCACGCTGTCGTTACCGATTCTGGTGGACTACAGGAAGAAACCACCGCGCTTGGTATTCCGTGCTTCACCGTCCGAGACAACACCGAACGGCCAATAACGATATCCGAAGGGACGAATAAGTTGGTGCTGGATCCATCGACTTTGCCGATGTTGGTGGCTGCGGCAAAACGTCCGGCAACCGTAAAGGCGTTGGAAGGCTGGGACGGCAATGCCGGCGTGCGCATCATTGAGGCGCTCAAATCGCCTCGGTCGTCCGGGCTTCGATGACGCAACTGCCCCAATTTCCCGCTTGGCTGGCGCGCGATACCGATGCTTTGTTCGCTTCAGGCACTTCAACAACGCCGAGAATTTTGTTGCTCACTCAGGTGTTTCCGCCACACTCCGAAATCGGTGCGGCGCGCTGGGAAGGCTTCGCCCCCTACCTTGTGGAAGCTGGCTGGGGTATGGATGTCGTCATTGAAGATCCACAGGATCTCGGTCATCCCGATTGGGAACGCTTCCGACAGCTGCCTGCCGACATTCGCGTGGCGACGTGTCGGCGGCGACGTCCGCGTTGGTATGAAATTTTGCGACGCATACGCCGCACGACCCCAATCACCAGCTTGAGTGACTCTTCTGCGACACCCGCCACATCGGTGTCGGAATCCTCCGGCGCGCGCGATATCATTCGTCGCTCGGTGACCGCGACCATTCGTGCCAGACAATCGCATCAACTGGTAAGCGAGTTCAGCCACACGGGCGGGCGGATTGTCGACGAACGCCATCAACTCGTCGTGTCGTCAGGCCCGGCCCACTACGTTCACGTTGCTGCTGCCCGCCTAGCGCGCGACCGCAGTCTGCCGCACGTTATCGACCTGCGCGACCCATGGGCACGCGTCGTGCCCGCGACTACCCTCGAACGAATTTTGCCGGACGAAGAACTGCGGCGCTTTGAATCCAGAACCCTCGGGCGTGCCGCGTTGATTATCACCAACACCAACGCGGCCGGCGAGGTGCTCCAACGACGGTTTCCCGAACTGCACAACCGCATCAGAAGCATTCCGAACGGAAGTGACATCACACCAATACTCGAAAGTCCAAGTCCACCTTCCATCTTCCAGATTGCGCACTGCGGCTCGCTATATATTGATCGCGATCCCCGACCGTTTCTGAAAGCGGTCGGACGCGTGCGTTCAAAGCTACAGTTGGACGCCACGAATTTGCGCATCGTCTTTATGGGAGAACCTGCTCGCATCAACGGGCGAACACTATCGGAGCTGGCGTCTGAGGCGGGCATCGGCGACCTGTTCGAAGAGCGGCCCTTGGGAAGCAGGGACGAGGCCAGGCAGTTGCTGCGTGAGTCATTGATGGCGGTAGCGTTTCAGGGCGCAACCAGAACGCAGGTGCCCGGCAAAGTTTTTGAATACGCGGCATTCCCCCTCTGGTTGCTCGCGCTGGTAGGAGCCGATTCGGCGACGGCCGACATGCTCGAAGGTTCAGAAGCCATTTTGCTCGATATCGATGATGTTGATTCGACCGCGCGCATCATTGAAGCATGCTACCTGCGTTATCGCGAGGGCGTTTTACCAAGGCCTGTCGGCCACGACGGACGTTTTTCCCGTGCGAAGCAGGCCAGGCTTCTGATCGAAGAACTCCGAAGGCTTGTGATTTAGTTGCGTATCGAAATGCTACTTGCGCTGTTTTCGACTTCGTCTGCTGACTTGCGCTCATCCGCAGGTCATAGAATTGCTGCAAAGAATCGCGCACACGTCGCGCCACGAAAATGCAAGGCTTCTGACTGTACCGGTTGGCTTCGATTACCTTAAACGACTTTCTCCTTGATTCCTTTCACTACCAAGTTCAATCATGCGACTGATTCATCGAAAAATGAGGGCTGTGTCCCATGAAACGTCGAACTCGGCTAGAACGGATAGGCGTCGAATGGCCATGTGGCGGTTCTTGAGCAACTTGGTCAGGATAGGCGGTTTGAAATATCTTTTGAACACAGGGCCGCTACGACCATGAGTCGAGCCGTTTCCGCCTCGGTTGGCGCTCTCATTTCGGTTGGCATCCGTTGGGCCGACCGCCTGATAGGCATCGTCAGCACCATAATTCTGGCGCGCCTGCTGGTTCCGGAAGACTTTGGCATCATCGCGATGGCCTCGCTGTTAATTGGTCTGATCGAGGTGTTGCTAGACATGGGGGTCAATTTCACGCTGGTGCAAAACAAGCACGCAACACAAGAAGACTTTGATGCCGCATGGACCCTGCGTCTGATCCAGACCTGTCTGGCTTCCGTGGTCGTTTTTCTGGCGGCGTATCCAGCGGCGGAATATTTTCGCGATCCGCGGGTGGCCGGCGTGGTTCAGGCGCTATCCGTATGGGTCCTGCTTGGGGGATTTGAAAACATCGGAATAGTAAATTTTCAGAAGAAAATGGAATTCGGTCAGGAATTTCGTTTTTTCTTCGGCAAACGAATTAGCGGTTTTCTGATCACGATTATGGCGGCATGGTATCTGCACAGTTACTGGGCTTTGGTGATTGGCGCGCTTGCAGGGCGGGCGGTTGGCGTGGGGTTAAGTTATGCAATGCATCCAATGCGACCACGGCTCAGCGTGACGCGCATGAAGTCGATGCTCTCGTTTTCGACCTGGAACCTATTTCGGGGCATTGGCAGCTACCTCGCCGAGAATTTGCACCGGCTGCTGGTGGGCGGGCGGGAGAGCACGGCGGTAATGGGCTTTTACAACCTGGCAAGTGAAATTGCGGCCATGCCATCGACCGAGTTGTTGGCTCCCATGAACCGGGTGATGTTTCCGTTATTTGTGGCCATCAAGGATGATGCAGAGGAGCTAAAGCGCATGTTTTTGTTGGCGATTGGTGTGCAAACCATGGTGGGAGTTCCAGCTGCGGTTGGCTTGGCATTAGTGGCGCCAGAGTTAGTGCTCACTCTACTCGGCGAGCGGTGGATGGCCACCGTTCCTTTTATCCAGATCATGGGTGGTATAAATATTTTGTGGGCTCTCAGTGCCAGCGGAATGTATCTGCTATTTGCCCTTGGTCGAGCCAAAATGACGGCCCTGCAAACTTGGAGCCAGGTGGTGATGTTTGTGGCGCTCGCCTTGCTTTTGATCCCCGAGGGCGGCGCAATGGCCATTGCCAAGCTGCGACTAGGCGTGGCCGCCGCAGGTTTATTAACCTTCGTGTTTTTGATTCGTCGAGAAAAAAAATCTTGGCGGTTAGGGGAGATGCTGTCATGTGCCTGGCGCCCTTGCGTAGCAGCAGCACTGATGGCGTCCGCGCTGTTGGCATTGCCTGATATGACATTTTTGCCCGCAGCGGTACAGCTACTGCTGAAAACTACTCTGGGCGTAATGGTCTATGCTGCGGCTGTACTGGCATTGTGGTGGATGGGCGGGCGGCGTGAGGGTGCCGAGGCATATTTACTCAGTAAGGTCAGGGCAATACTGAAACGCTGAATGGGTACGTGGGGCGTTCTTTAACGTTTGCGCCTCTATTTCCGTCGCTGCGATTAAACTCGCACCCTCTTAAATTCAAACACTATCGGGCATTCGACGGAGCGGGAACCCCAGAAACCAGACCTCCGCCACCAGCAGCCACGACTGCTGCGATGTCGGCACCCAGATCTTTTCCGTCAGACGCCGCATTACGAAATGTGCTTCCACTGCTCAGCGTGTAATTTCCTCCCGCGAAGTTCACAAACCCCACCGCAGCTGTGTTCACTGGAAAGAAATTACCAGCCGGGTAAGTGTTTCCGCCGTCTATGATGGCGTTTTTGGTGAATGTGACATTTGTAAAAAAAGCGTTCAACGTCGAGTTACCCTCGCCGGTACCCGTGCCAGTAAAACCAAAGCTGCCGCGCGATATTATGTTGTCGCTAAAATCGAACTGGTCGGCTTTTGGATTGTTTTCCGAAAAACCTGCCGTGCCACCAGCAACGGTAATGATGGCTGTGTTATGCCTTACCGTCACATCGACAGGCCCGCTCAGGAACTGGAAAATTCTTCCGTCTGCGCCATTCAGCTTCGTTATTTCGAGAATATTGTTCTCGATCAATATCCGGCGGGTAATTTGGCTGGGAAAGGCATCATCTCTGCCAGCTAAATTTATCCCCTGGCCAACATTGACGAATTTGTTGAGCCGAACTGTAATGTCCTGTGTTACAGACCAAGGTGCGGTTCCACTTTGATTACGGGGAGTGATCAACAGCGCAAATCCGACCTGTCCATCTGGAAAGCTATTCTCAAAAACATTGCCTTCGACAAGTACGCGCTGCGCATTTTTTAATTCCAGCAAATTCTTTACGGCTAATCTTGCACCGATCCATGACAGTGGCTTGAAAAAGTGATTGCGTCGTATCTCAATATCGGACGGAACCGAGTTAGGAATTGCCGGATCCGCCCCGCCAAATAGTACGTTCTCACTGGCACCTTCCAAGAAATTGTTGACGATTT
This sequence comes from Betaproteobacteria bacterium, assembly GCA_031370095.1. GTDB lineage: Bacteria > Pseudomonadota > Gammaproteobacteria > Burkholderiales > Usitatibacteraceae > UKL13-2. The sequence goes on along the minus strand of JANMPY010000450.1, from coordinate 13,423 downwards.
TGAAGGGGCCGTTGCCTTGATATCCAAAAATAGCCTGCGAGTCGGCACCCGCTTCCGAAAAGCCGGAGACGTGAGAATCAATCACCGCGATATTGGTGCCGCTAAGCGTAAACCCGCGACGCCCGGCTGGCGCGGACAAGTCGCCATGCACATAGCACCTGTCGAAGACAATGCTGTCCGGAACCGTTGTATTTGAGGAATTATTATTTCCTATGTCGACCAGGCCAAACACGAATTGCCCGGCAACGGGCTTGATTTCAATCCCGACGAAGCGGAAATGGTGAGAGCTTGTAGTCGTTTGAATCGCCCCGCCCACGGTGGGGCCGACGACAATTTTCGGCATATTTGCCGCGTAAAAAGGGCTCACGCGACTGCCGGGCGGCGGCAGGTTCGCATAGGCACTTGACCGTATATAGATCCACCCCGACCCCGACGTTTTGTTTGGCAATGTGAACGGACCAACAAATGTCGCTCCTGCCTGCAATACGATGGTGTCGCCGAGCACCGCACTATTGAGCGCCGCCTGGAAATTGCCACCAGCGTTTACGGTGATGATGCTGCCAGTCGGCGGGGAATAAGTGGTATTCATGAAGACCCGCGGCAATTCAGGTAGTGTCGCCGCCTCGCCCGACCTTGGGGAAATTAACAATAAAGCAAGGCCTGACATTAAGGCAATGCAACTACCAAAGTTCCTGATTTTTTGACGCATATTCAAATTCATTTTAAACCTCCAACTTACTGTTTCATGCAATGGCGCGATACATCAGACCGAACGCGCCCACTTGATCATTCCCATGCATCGAATGTACTCTGCGTTTTAACAGCTCCGCAGGAATAAAAACGAATAGCCGCAGAAACGGAATACGTCTCACGCTAGTGTGCGCTAATTCAAACCGCAACCCGGAGCCCGCCGTTTATTTGTCACCAACATCGTTTGCCGCTGCGCGTCGACACCGCCGACCAGGTTAGGGGACAACCTTGGACACCTCATTTGAGTAGGGACTTTCAACGCCGCCAGCGTCATAGGCCCTTACGGCGAAGTAATAACGAGTCCCGCTGTTAAGGCCAGTGACCGCGTAGGTCGTGATATTTCCGGCGTCAATGCCCTGTCCAGCAGGCTGAACATACAATCCGGGCCCGGTGCCATAGTAGACACGGTATCCGGAAAGAGTGGCGCTGGTCGTAGGATCCCAGGACAGGCCAGCAGCCATTGGGGTGGCCGTAAAGGTGGCGCTACAGCTCGAACTGGTCGCGAGCAAGATGGCAAGATTAGACGATACCCCCACGCAGCCGCCAGTCCAGCCGGTAAATGTTGAAGCGGCGCTCGGGGCTGCGGTAAGGGTCACCAACACGCCCTGCGTGAAATTGGCCGCGCACGCGCTGCCACAATTGAGTCCCGCAGGCCCTGAGGTGACACTCCCCGTTCCAGTACCCGACTTGGACAATATAAGTGAGACCTCATTCGCCAGAGATAACGTGACTCCCGAGCGCGCTTTGACAGCGGAAATATCGGCCGCGTTGATGGCACCCGATGCGTTGATGTCAAACAAAAAGGACGCGCCAGTCGTTGCCTGGCCTGAAAGCGCCTTGATGGCACTAATATCGCTAGCCGTCGTGGTGCGCGTGTTGTTGACATCGCCTGCCAGAAAGCCCAATGACGCGCTAACGTCAATCGCACCGTTAACTTGGGCTAAAGAAATTGTCAGTCGTTTATTGTCGGGGATGCCCGTTACGCTGACGCTGACTTCGTTGTTCGATGCGCCTGTAATCGCAGCGGAAGCCAAACCAACCGGACCAAAAGCATCGCTTGAAGCAGGCGTGCCGGTCGTGTTGATGGTGCTGTCAAACTGAAAAACAATGACGTGGCCGTTACCGATGGTTCGTGGCTCGACGGTGACAGCAGCACCGAAGGCCTGTGTGGTATCAATGGTTAAGTCACGTGCGCCTGCGACACCATGCACTTTTCGGGATTTGACGCCGGTGAGGGCAAGCGCGCTTGCATCTATCGCGCTAAAAGCTGTCAGCCCAAATGCAACGCAGGCAATGGATCGAGCGATATACATCGTTGAAGCCCTCTTTGAAGAAGTCGTTTACTAATACAACGACAAAAGAGGTGCGCAGCTACCGATATCGCACAGTAAGAAAAATACCCATGACGGCAACTGCATACACCACCTAACCTCGACATTTCATCAACGTAGTTGAGTGATTTGCCGTTGGTCTCGCCCGCCGCCTCATCTGTTTGTTTACTAAAAACTTTGTTACGATGTTTGCGGAATCAATAGGTTATCAATAGCAATTAATGCTTCGCAAGATATTTTTTGGCACATCACACTTTCCCAGCCTGCATACTTAGTTGCGTTTTCGGGATATTTCAACGCACACTTTGTTATCGGGACTGCGCTCTGCAAGCATTGGTAGCCCGCAAAATATCAGCAAACACTAGCACTGGCGCGTCGTTCGAAACAAAAATGCTTCGAAAGCAAGGCCAGCCCTAGTTTTTATGCATCGGTATGTGGTAAGAGAGGATGGAAACGGGCCAGCCAACCGCCATGAGTGCACAGGCATGGGTTGCACGATCAATCCTCTTATTGCCGAGAGCGACACGGCGCATGAGCCGTGCTTGTCAGTAACCGTCTATATCCTCACTAAGATCGGTCAGCGACCAGTGGGCCGCCTTCAAAGTCGCCAGCAAAGCTGGGTCGTTGGCTTGAAGGCCGACAATTTTCTGACCGGCACTCCTGCGCGTCCAATAGCCAGCGCGTCTGAAAACGGAGCGCTGATCCTGACTTTGCAGGGTAAGCATGACAAAGCTGCACGCTGCGTTCTCGGCCTGCCAACCCGTAAAACCAAGCAGGGCGCGCAAGGTGACGTCGCGGTCATCGCCGCGGATCTGCCAGTCGATGATGTGCAGCCAAGTCTGGCCGTCCTCACGGCTTGCGACCCGCCAAGCGACATGGCCGATGCATTGATCGGCTCGATAGGCACCTGTCACCGCATACCGCGCCCGCGGGTTATCAAAAAGGCGCCGGTTAAGGAAAGTGGCGCTACGCTCGAACTGGACCTGATCGGGTCTGTCAGGATCGGTCAATATCGTCGACGAATCATCGAAACGGGTGATCGGGCGCATCTGTATCTGGCTCATCAATGCAAGCGTGGAAATCTTGCGCCAGCCACGCAACGCAAGATTGCCCAAGGTGATTGCGACGTCTGCCGCTGATCCGCGACCAAACCGTCGCTGTACATAATGGCGTATGTTGATGGGCTGTACACACTCCTGCCGCACGGGTAAAGGCAGAAATAAACGATTGACAGTACCGGCTGAGTTCTCGTTCGCGCCGATGGCAAGGGTAAAGTCAACGCCGCGAAACATCGCCTGATTCAACCACACGCCCAAGCCGCTTTGTCGTGCGCTCTCCTCGACCAAAATATCCATGGTGCGTGCGCCGACCCAGCGCTGACCAGCATGCCAACACACCATTTCTTCCGCACCGATAATACCCAGCAGCCGGTTGTTTCTGTACAAAACCCAAAGATCGCCCAGTCCACAATCAGACCGACCCAGGCGATATCGCCATTGCAGATACGCAGCGTCGTCCCAGCGAATTTGCTCGCCAAAATTATTGTGGCGAAACTCGACCACGGCGGACAAATCGTCGTGGCTTGCTTTCTTTAGTCCGGTGAGCAATGCCTCCGCGCTGAATCCCAGTGCGCGCGCGACCAGCTTGGTTGTCGTTTCAAATGCAGGAGGGTACTTCATGCGGTTATTGACTAATCCCGCAATAGTTGCCGGGCTCGCAAAAACTCCAGCGCATCGCCAATGGAGCGCATTTTTCGCGAATCGTCGGCTCCAAGCTCTATGCCAAAACGATCATCCAGCTCGGCGATCAACATCAATGCTCCCATTGAGTCCCACCCGACCATCGTGTCACGCTGCCGCCCGGCATGCACCTCGGCCACGGGTTCATTGAAGGCTTCGGCCAGCATCTGCAGTGCTTGGTCCAGAGTCAGTTGGCTGGCGGACATGCGGGTATCATCTTAGGAAAACGGGAAAAACAAGAGTTTAACTTACACCGCATAAACCAACATAGTCAGCATGCATGACGACCATCTTGCGATCAAGCTCAGTGAGCACCGCCCCCCAGGACAATCCAACACCATAACCCAGCATCATGACGCGCAGGGATGCGGTCGTCTGTTCAGCCTGTGATTGAGCGAGAGACTGCGTTAAAACCAGCGGCACGGACGGCCCGCCGCTATTGCCGAATTGTTCCAGTATCAGTGGCACGCGGCCCTCCGGCAGGCCGCATTTTTTGGCGATGTGCCGCATGATGAAGCGGTTGGATTGATGAAACAGGAATGAGTCCACATCGGCCACGGTCAGACCGGCAAACGCCAGTGTGTCATTGATCAAAGCTGGCACTCGCTTGACCGTAAAATTAAAGACCGCCGCGCCATCCATCTGCAAATGCAGGTGTCGCGGATCCAGCGGATTGCGGTCACGGAAACCGCCCCCGCGAATGATTAACTGCTCACAGCCGCCTCCATCGGTGTGCAGGGCAAACACCGATTCGGGCGCGTCGGTGCATGTTTCGAGCGCTGTGGCCGAGCCAGCATCGCTGAACAGCAGCGTTGTGGCATGGTCATCGGCGGTGGTGAACTTGCTCGGCGTCTCACCGTGGAGCAATAAAATCCGCTGCTGGCCTCCACTTTTGAGCATGGTTGCTGCCAGGTACAAGCCATATGGATAGCCGGAGCAGCCTAGCCCCAGATCAAACGCGGCACAGTGATCTGAAAGTCCCAGCTTTTGATGCAGTACGCAGCTACTCGATGGCAAAAAATAGTCGGGGGACTGGGTTACGAAGATCAGCCCCGTGATTGAATCGCGCGCCCAGCCGAGCTTATCCAGCAGGGCTGTCGCAGCTTCAAAACACAGATCAACGGAAGTCACGTCTGCGTCAGCCACCCGCCGCTGCCGCACGCCAGCCATGGCAACGACCTTGCGCACTTCGACCTCGCCGTATTGCCCGGCGCAGTCGGAATTTTCGGCAATGTGCGGCGGCACGCAGGTAGATACACCAGCAATCCTGAAGCCGCCGATGCGGGAAAGACTCACGAAATCCTGTCAAGAAAAAATGGGGGATTCAACGTGCCTCCGGACACAAGTTAATCATGTAAACCATCTGGCTGATGCCGAAACCGCGGACTTTCATGGCGGCCAACGCACCGCAACGTACTTGTCCTCCGACCCGGTGCCTGAGATCCATTGGCCAGCCCCTGCCATTGACACACAACAAAACTACATGCGCGATTATACGGGGCGGCCTGTTTCCGTCCCGTAAACGGCTTCGGCACGTGCTTGCTTCATGCTCAAAGCCGTTACCCTATAATCGGTTTAACAGTTTTTCGGGAAGAGCATGGACAACACGCATCCACACGCCATCGGCAGCGTGCCGTCAACGCCGCAGCGTGGCGATTTTCGCATCGACGTCGTCGACAAAGAACGATTTGCCCTCGACAGGCTGGGCGCAATTCGGCATAACTATCACCAGCATCCGCTGATGCAGATGGATCGACTCGCGCAATTGGCAAAATCGCTGGTGGCTACCGAGCAGTGTCGTTTCATCGCCCGCGATACTAAAGTGTCAGCGGCGTTTCAACATGAAAAGCAAAGCCTGGATGGGCGCAACATCGACGAAGTTTTCCGCAACATCGAAGAACCGGGTTCATGGGTGGCGCTCTATAACGTCCAGACCGATCCGACCTATGACCGCTTCGTGCGAGATGTCATGGCAAGCGCCGGCCATATCGTCGAATCGCATGAAAAAGTATTCGACGTACGCGGGTTCATTTTCATTTCGGCACCACCTTCGGTCACGCCGTTTCATATCGACCGTGAGAACAACTTCTGGCTACAGATTCATGGACGCAAGCGCCTCAACGTCTGGGATCGTAACGATGACAAGATTGTCGCGGCGACCGACGTTGAGCGCTTCATCGTCTTTGGAGGATTGGAAAACGTTTGCCTTAAAGACGAGATGCTAGCGCGCAGCGCCGAATTCGATTGTGGTCCTGGCGAGGGCGTTTATTTCCCGAGCACGACACCTCACATGACGAGGTCGGACGCGAGCTGGACGCAGCCCGGCAACGGCGTGGCCGTTTCTATCGGCATCGTTTTCTACACCAACGTGACCCGTCGCAATGCGTACGTGCATACCATCAATTACATGCTGCGCCGCTACCTGGGGTGGCAACCACGTCCACCGCAGCAGTCGGCTTTGATTGATCGGCTGAAGTACCTCGTCGGCCGACTTGCGGTAGGAATTCGGCAGCGTTTCCGGGGTTATATACCGCCACCGGGTTTCTGATCGCGCTCAGACCGGCGGTAACGCGTCGTCCTTGCTCACGGCAAAACAGGCAATTCAACGAACGACGACAGAAGTTTATCGTGGTGAACGCGGTTAATGGCGACGACACCAATAGTTTCGTCGTAATTTCGCCCACCGGTATTCAGATTGCGCTCCAATCGCGGGAAACTACTACTGGTGATGTGCAGGCGCAGCCGATGACCCTGAGGTATGAGATAAGCGATGGACCGCATGTCAACCGTCAACGCCACCGGCTGCCCCGGCTGCAAAAGCGAAGGCCGGTCGATGCCGTTGCGGTAGCGTGCCCTCAGCGCACCTTCCTGAATGTTGGTGGCACGGCCATCGGGCCAGACGTGTACCAGCCGCGCAACGAAGTCGGTATCGCGCGCCGAAGACGAAATGTTCAGGGTCGCGCGCAATGGTCCAGCGATTCTCAGCGGCTCCTGCAACACGGGGGTGGTGTAAACCAGCACGTCGTTGCGTGCTTCCACGTCGCCCTGATCCACCGGGCCCGCGCGGTCGGTGGGATTGCCTGAGCAACACAACGGTCCACCTCGGGTGGGAACCGGGTTCATCGGGTCGTAGCGAAATTCGTCGTGCGCGGAAAGTTGCGGCAAACTGCGGCTCAGGGTGCCATCGCCTCGACGACCGTTGGCATGACCGCCGCTATCGAGATGCCAGCGTTCGATGCGCGCGCCTTCGGGAGGCCAGCTGGCGGCAGTCAGCCACCGATTTTCACCGATGACGTAATAAAGGTAAGCCGGCAAATCCGCTAAACCGTTCCCCTTGCCGCGCAACCAGTAATCGAACCACCGCAAGTACCAGTCGTTGTATGGCTGCGCTGCGCCTTGAACTTCCAGATCGCCGAATTTTCCACTGACCGCAGTCTCTGCACTTTCGCAGTGTATGCCGGGCCCGATAACGACATGTTGGTTGCGCCCGATCTCCGGCGAAATTTTACGTACCGCCTCCGCCAGATAAAGCGCGTCACCGACGGTTTGATCTCCCCAGGTATTGATGACCAAAGCGGGAATCGTCGGCAAATCTGCATCCGAAATGTAGCCTAAGGTCTGCCACCACGGATCTGTCAGGGGCTTGCTGACAAACTCCTCGTAACCGTTGGGCGCTGGTGCTAAGCGTTTCACCAGATCGACCACTGGCAAGCCGCGCAGGGCGGCTTGCATGTCGATGTTTTTGGGCGGCGGCGCATGCGGATCCTTCGCGCCGTTATTCAAGAACCAGCCGAATCCGCTGGCGAGCTGGAACACGCCGCCCTCAAACACGCCGAAGTAGGCGTACCTGCCGCCGACCGAGCCAACCGCGCCACCAGCGCCGAGCGGAAGCATGGCCGCATGCGCCGGATGCCGCGCTTTGGCAAGTGCAAACTGTAGTTCACCCAGCGCCGAGCAACCAAATGTACCGACGCGGCCATTCGACCACGGCTGCTTGACAATCCAGTCCAGCGTCGCGGCACCATCGCTGGTACTTGAACCGTACGGTATGAATTCGCCCCCTGACGAGTATTTGCCGCGAATGTCCTGAACCATGACGGCGTAACCGTGCCGGGCAAAAAAATCCCCGGCATACAGTCCTTCGCTGTACGTTAGCCGGTTATAGGGAAGCTGGACGAAGACCGTTGCCAGTTTTTCGCTGCGATTACGCGGCAAATAAAGCGTGGAGCCAAGCTCTATACCATCGGCCATGCGGATGCGAATGCCGTAGTCGGTATCAAAGCCGAACCGCAGTCCATTGAACTGGACTATCCAACGCAACGGCACCAGCCGGTGGACGAATTCGCGCACCGGGGCAAGCGCTAAGCTGGCGAGCAATGCGGCGAACAGCACCACAAGAAACATCGTTATGCGAAAGCGGCCAGATATCATCACGACACCGGGCGGCCTTTATTCTGCCGCAGTGCTGACTGCACGGCTTGCCACATTGAGATCGACCATCCATCGCTCGATGTACTCAATTAGTTCAACCTGTGCTGCAATTGCCGATACCAGATGATCCGTATCCGGAAAATAATGTAGCGTTAATTTGTCCACGATATCCAGCCCTGCGAACGCGTCGCTAAATTGCCCTGCGTAGTTGTAGCGCTCGAATGTGCCGCCACTGAAGATGAGTCCGACCTTCACGCCACGGCTGACGAGCTTGCCGAGACCCGCCGCGAATACAGGCTTGCTGGGGAGCTCGGCGAAAAATCCCTCGTCAACAGCGGGCTGCCCCTTTCCAGCACCGTGTGCCCCGGGCATCAGTCGTGCGGCAAGGGCTGCGATTTCGCGCCATGCAAAGCGTCCTGCGGCATTGACTAAACCGTGCTGCCTGATCCGCATCCTGTAGCGGTTGAGACGAGACCGCATTGTCGGATAGAGGAAAGCGTCGTACATCAAAAGCCCCGTGAGCCGCGCGTCAGCGAGTGCAATAGGGAAGCCCTGATATGCCCCGGAGCAGAATCCAAACAGCGCAAATTGTGTAAGCCCGGTGGCGTCACCGAGCGCCTGCATCGCGGCCTGCACGTCCATTTCTACCTGGATTTCAAACGTGTTCGGCACGACCGGGCGAGCGCTGTCACCCTGGCCCGACAGGTCAAAGCGGATCGAGGAGATACCTTTCGCGGCAAGCGCACGCGCGAGACGCACGTGAATTCGATGCGGCCCGATACGATGCACGACACCGGCGTTAAAAAAAATCACGCCGATGCCGCCAGACTGCGCCGTTGAGGGCAGGCAAATTGTGCCGATCAATGCCTTGTCCAACCCAAAGGCGAGCGTGTGTTCGGTCATCGCTTGTCCACGAACGCAGCGACGATTTCCTGAAGGACATCCGCTGGCACGATGGCTGAATTCATGGCTTCATTCGACGCCCAGACGATATCGGATGAAATGGGTCGAATATTTATATCGACTGCGCGCGCGGCAAGCATCCGTCTGAACTCGTTCAAGTATTCCGGCGTTCTTGCGTTCAGGATCGTGATCCGCGCCGCACGGGTATCAGTAAAATCGTTTGGCGATATTGCGCGAAGTTGTTCGCGTAGCGTCGGGCCGAGCGGGAATCCTAGCACCGCCATCGTCGCCTCCCGCGTGACCATTTCGCGAAGTCGCAATTCACAGAGCCAACGGGGACCGTAATTTTCCTCACCAGCCGCAGCATTTGCCGCGACGATCTCATCGAGATATTCGGCACCGTAAACAATTGGATCCCACAGCACCAAACGTTGCGGCGCAACGCCGACTTTGGACGAAGCCGTTGCGGCCACGCTTGCGCCTAGCCTCAGCCCAAACCACGAAATGCGCGCGCAGCGGCTACGCACACGCAGTTCGTGATCTGCGTTACAGACGTCGTCAATCCATGACGCAAGGTCGCCGTCGATATCGTCGCCGTCCGAATCGCCCGTGCCAAAGTAATCGAAACGCATGACATGAAAACCGCTGCGCGCAAGACGGTCGGCCAGTACTTTGAGAAGACGGTGGCAGCGAATCGCCTCCTGCCCAAATGGATTGCAAATGAGCACGCATTCCTCGCGATCCAGTTCGCCGGACGGTGCTTGCATCAATCCAAAAAGCTGGCGCTGCGGTGGGCCAAAACGGATTGGACTCAAGAGTACACGCGCGTCATCATGGCATCGGACTACAGTCTAGTGTGCTTAAAATAAAATCCATGGTACTTGTCGAGCGAGTGCTCAGGGTAAAACGGAATGCTGCATTTTTTGTCAGGGTTCTCCCAGTGGTCGATCATGGAATACCCCAACTCGTCCAGCGATTTCAAAAGCGTCGGGACTGCTGTAATCCGATACGGGCAAAATGCGGTTCCCACGCTCTGTAACGTGAAGTATGACAGTTGGTCGTGTAGCGGCGTCAGATTGAGCAGCAAGTGGCGCGGAGGTGCCTGCAACTTTGCCAGTCGGCTCGCCAATGTCTCCGGCAAGTATTGCAGCGAGCCCAACGCGAACAGTATTGCCATGCCGTCCGCCGCACTGAACTCATCACAAAAGGACAGATAACCTTCTCGATCCTTTTCCGCCGCGACGACACGACCCTGCTCGACCACGGCGGGCACATCATGAACGGCCCACCTTAACGACTGCGGATATTGCATATGACGCCGATACGCGTAGTAGCTCACACCGATATGGCCGCCCAGATCGAAGACGCTCGTGCAGCCTTCGTCAAATAATTTTTGCAGCCAGAACATGACGGGGTAGTCGGTCGGATAAGTCTGGCGTGTTCTCTCCACATACATGGCGGCCGCTGCCGGATTGTCGTAGCCCAACGGTAGCGTCGCAGGCGCACTGCGCTGCGCATCTTCAAAAGTCTCGAATACGCCGCGAAAAAGATTCTCTGTTCGGTTGGCGGTGAACGTACGGTCATACTGAGCCTGCAGATAGCCACGCACAGGCGGCAAAGTGGCCAACCGTTCGATGGCACGATGCGCGCTTTCCATGACTGCCATATCCGCGATCTCCCGTTCACCGGCTGCCAAATCGGCAGTCCTGACGATACAATATTAAAGTCAAACTCTAGTACTGGAGCGCTTCACAGGTCATTTTGTTTTCAAACACCGCTCCAGATGGTGTTTTACGCTCTTCGCTCTTGTTCTTGTTTCACGCCAGCCCGCGTTGAACGATGCATGCATTCTACCTTCACGTTTAACAGTGCCACCACAAAGTCATCCACCGTGGTGCATATCGGTGTGATGGTGACTGAAGCGATGAGCATAATCAAAAATGCGGATGCTTGAATAGCCACCGACGACCGCAATGGCCGCCGCACGGTCGCTGTGATCCGCAATAGACACGACGTCGACGAACTGGTGTGCGTCGCGTCCGGCAATTTTGATCCGCCGTAGCCTGGTCTCCAATCCCACGGTAACCGTCGTCGGGTTGATCGTAAGGTTAATGCCGAGTGCTTTCAGATACGCCTCTTTACGCGTCCAGCAGGTGAAGAAAGCGGTCTCAAGCGCATCGTCAGATACGCTCGACAATGTTTCCAGCTCGGCTGCGGAGAACACTGATTCGGCAATCTGGCGCGCCTCGCGCGGGAGCCGCAGCATCTCCACGTCGACACCAATCTCTGCAACGCGGCTGACAGCTAAAAGCGCGCAGTCGCCAGAATGGCTTAAGTTGAATCCAAGCGCGTGATCATTCAGCATTGGCTTGCCGTGATGGTTCGGCACAATGCGAACCACAGCTGGAGGCACATTGAGATAAGCGCCCAACAGAACACGCACGGCGTGGTGCGCGCACAGATAACGGCTGCGGTCGCGAGGGAACACGAAACGGGCAGCGCGGTCACGTTCACTTGTATCCAGTATCGCCTCTGTATCCAACCACGGTGCGCCATGCAAATCGATGCGCCAGAGATGAACCTCGCGGTCTTCAAGGGGGGGAACGTCACCGCGCTCGGCCGAAGGCGAATATGCACTCATCACACAGTACGGCATGCGCGCCGGTATAGGCGCATTCCGCGCAGCAAGGCAGCGCGCAGCAAAATCACGCCGCGCATACTCGTCAGCCCCTTTTGCTACCCATCAGACTTGAAAAAAGTCCGCGCAGACCACCGGGCTTGCGAACTGTCGCCGTCGTCACGTCGTCATACGAGCGCGCGATTTGTCCGAGCGACTCGAAGATAAAGCGGCTGCGATCAACGCGTTTGCCGGTCTTTCCTTCCATGTTGAGTATCGCCTGCATGGCCAGCAATGAATGCCCGCCAAGGTCGAAAAAATTATCCGTCGTACTGATTTGGGAAAGCGAAAGTTTTAGCTGCTCACACCAAATACCGGCGAGCAGTTTTTCTGTCTCGGTTGAGGGCGGAATTTGCGCGGTCGATGCTGCAACCTTACGGGCGGGCTTTAATTCCGCCTGTTTGGCACGCGTGTGCGTGTCATTGTCGATGGGACCGGCAAGCTCGGCGATAGTCGTATTCGGGTGCGCGACAGCGGCCGCTAGCAGAGACAGGTATCGTTCGCGCAGTTTCTGCGCGGTTTGGCTCGTCAGGATCTCGGTGTTATAGGTCACGCCGCCGTGCATGCCGTTATTGGATTCGACGAACCACATGCCGAGATCTTCGGTCGCGCCCTGCTGAAACAAAGGGATGATTTCATGCTGCAATGCGCCCCAAGTGGTGATGCGCTGGCGCGCGTCCTGAAAAGAAAACAGCGCTTGATACATCAGCGAGCCACCTTCGCCGCGCAACACAGATAGTTCACGTGCAAGTTGTTCGAGCGGCACGTCGGGATAGGTGAAGCTTTCGACCACGACACCCTTGACGCGTTTCACCAGGTCGTTGAAGGTCTCGGCTGGATTGATTTCCAATTGCAGTGGCAGCAGATTATTGAAATATCCCATGATGGCTTCGAGCTCAATCGCGTTGCGGCCACGCACCGGCGTGCCGACGATGAGATTGGTCTGGCGGGAATAGGCGTACAACAAAACGCTGTACGCCGCCAGCAGTGTGTTGAACATGGTTACACCGGACTGTCGACTCAGATCATGCAGCGCGCTGGTGGCAGCCTTGTCAATGAAGATCCATTCGGTATTGCCCTTGCCCGACATACCCGGACGCCGCGGCAGGTCGGTAGGCAATTCCTGCGGCTTACCCATGCGTTGTAAACGAGCACGCCAAAACGCGAGCTGTTGTTCGAATTCTGCACTTTTCACCCACTGGTGATGCCATGCGGCGAAGTCGCCGTAAGTCACTGGAAGCTCTTTCAGCGGGCTCGGTTGACGGTCGATACACGCCGCATAAAGCGCCGACATCTCATCGTAAAAAATATCGAACGACCAGCCATCCCAGACCAGATGATGTGGCATGAAGAACAGTACGTGATGCTCCGCTTCCAAGCGGAACATTCTTGCCTTGAAAAGCGGTGCGCCAGTGAGATCAAACGTTTCCGCTGTCAACTCTTCGAGCCGCTTCAGCAGTCGCGCCTCGCGCACCTCTGGAGACAGGGCGGAGAGATCTTCGGGCGGAAACAAGGAAATGTCCACATCGTCCGCGATTCGCTGTACAACGGTGCTGCCGTCCTGATCGAAATAGGTGCGCAGCGAAGGCTGA
>JANMPY010000280.1:0-2359 GCA_031370095.1 Betaproteobacteria bacterium | reverse complement strand
GTAATGCCGAACCGTTTCGCAACGATTTCCGCAGTCTGACCCATCGATAGTTTGACGATGGGGTCAGTGAGCCCTTTAAGAATGGCGATAACCGGCGCGAGATAGACCGGCCGAAATTTCACCGCCACACCGGCACGTTGGCCAAACGATTTCGCAGCATACCAATCGCTGAGCCAATTCACCATCGCCGGACCAAACAACAACGGCGCGTGACTCATCGCATCGGTGCCACCGGCCAACACCAGATTTGCACGGCCGGCGAGAATATTCATGCACGCCGAATCAAGCGCCTGCATGCCGGACGCGCAATTTCGCATCACCGTCCAGGCCGGCACTTTATCGCCGCAACCCAGGCGCAACGCGACCACGCGACCGATATTGGCTTCGTCGGCCGACGGCATCGCCGCGCCGACAATGACCTCATCGAATGCAGTGGGCGCAAATTTTTGTCGCGCGAGCAAAGGTCGCCCGCAACCGACGGCCAAATCTGCACCTGAGAACGGACCAGGTTTGCCTTTGGCTTTCAGAAACGGCGTGCGCGCGCCGTCGATGACATAAACTTTTCCACTCATTCGGCTGCCTCGGCCTGCTGCCAGACCGGCGGCGCGCTGCTCGCGAGTTTGCCAAAGTGTTTGTCGAAATCATCGACCATGATGATTTCGCGTTGCAATACACGGGCACGTTTCCAAAGTGCCAATTCGGTCTCAGTGATGACGGAGAGTTTCATCGCCTCTTCATATTGCGCGTCTGCACCATGCGTCGTGAGACGACCGGCTTTTTTCGCGACACGCACTTTGGCGTCTATTGGCTCTGCCGAAATCACCGCGTGCATCGCTGCCTCTAATTTGCCCATCACATCGGTATCGCTCTTGGGCAGGTACATACCGGCAATCAGGCGATTGCGCGCGGCCGATGGCTGGATCAACAAGTCGGCCACTTCATGGCCCATCTCATCACTCGGCTGTATCAAGGTGAGGCCGCGCGGGAACACCAGTCGGCGCAGCACAAACGCGACAGCGCGATTCGGGAAATTATCGATGATGCCGTCCATCGCCACCTGAATCTTGAACGCGGAATCGTACAAAGCCCAGCGCAGCAGCGGCAATTCGTCTTGCTGTCGACCGCGCTGGTCGTAAAATTTCAGGGCGCACGACGAGAGATATAACAGCGACAGCACGTCGCCCAAGCGCGCCGATAATTTCTCTTTGCGTTTCAGCGAGCCACCGATCACGAACATGCTCACGTCAGCCAGCAATGCGAAGGCAGTTGAGAAACGCGTGAGCTGCTGGTAATAACGTTTGGTGTCGTCGCACGCCGGTGCGGCCAGGCCGCGCGCGCCGGTAATCCCGGTCCACATTGCGCGCGCTGCGTTCGAGATGGTGAAGGCAATATGGCTCCAGAAGGCCTCGTCAAATTTTTCGACGGAGTCTTCCTGCGCGGCCTTCATTTCTTTCAACACCCACGGGTGACAGCGGATCGCACCCTGACCAAAGATGATGAGCGAGCGCGTGAGGATGTTGGCACCTTCGACCGTGATCGCAACCGGAATCATCTGGTACGCGCGTCCGAGATAATTGTTTGGCCCCATGCAGATGCCCTTGCCGCCGTGTACGTCCATCGCGTCATTCAAGACGATGCGCATGCGTTCGGTCATGTGATATTTTGAAATCGCCGAGAGCACCGACGGCTTTTCGCCCATGTCCAAGGCACCTGCCGTGACGGTGCGACACGCATCCATCAGGTAAGTGTAGCCGCCGATGCGCGCCAATGGTTCTTCGATGCCTTCAAATTTACCGATCGGCGTTTTGAATTGTTGGCGCACGCGCGCATACGCACCGGTCGCCATTGAAGAAAACTTTCCGGCGGCGATTGATTGTGCAGGCAACGAAATCGCGCGACCCGCTGCCAGACATTCCATCAACATGCGCCAGCCCTGGCCGATCATCGGCTGTCCGCCGATCAGCCAATCCATCGGAATGAATACATCCTTGCCCGAGTTCGGACCATTCATGAACGCCGCATTGAGCGGGAAGTGACGACGACCGATATTCACTCCGGGATGCGAGGTAGGTATCAATGCACAGGTGATGCCGAGATCCTTTTCACCGCCGAGTAATTTGTCGGGATCGACGCATTTGAAGGCGAGACCAAGCAGTGTTGCGACCGGGCCTAACGTGATGTAGCGCTTTTCCCACGTGATCGAGAGACCCAGCGTTTCGCGGCCTTCCCACATTTGTTTGCAGACGATACCGATGTCCGACATTGACGCTGCGTCCGAGCCTGCGTCCGGCGCGGTCAACGCAAAACATGGCAGTTCCAGGCCTTTGGCGAGACGCGGCAGATAATGATTTTTTTGCTC
>JANMPY010000402.1:0-1656 GCA_031370095.1 Betaproteobacteria bacterium | reverse complement strand
TGAATCAATCGGTCGCATGCTGCTCGACAAACGTTTTCACGGCGCACTCGACGCAAGCAGCAAGGGGCAGATGTTGGCAATGCGAACCGCAGTAGCCGGCTCAGCGGGCTACGTGGCGATGGAGTTGGTCGTCGGCAAACTGGATGGCCGCACGGGAAGTTTTGTCTTGCAACACAGCGGTGTGATGAACCGTGGCGCAGCGCTGCTCACGCTGACTGTCGTGCCTGACTCGGGCACGGGCGAGCTCGTCGGGCTGTCGGGTCGCATGGACATTGTCATCACGGAGGGCAAGCATGATTACCGTTTTGATTACAGTCTGGCCAAGTCGCCGTCAAGCGAAAAATAAAATAAATAGAAGCAAAACACCAGAACCGGCGCGGCTTTCCAGGCATTTATGCTCGAAACGCCGCGCCAGATGGCGCTCTATGTAAGTTTTTGCAGTAAGAAAAACTAAAACGCCACCAACTTCACATTCACAAACACCGAGCGTGCTTGCGGGTTGTAACCGCGCGCCAATTCGTATTTGCGGTCGGCAATATTTTGCGCGTTGATTTCAACCGCCCACATTTTATTGGCCTGATAGCCGACACGCGCATTCACGACCGCGTAGCCGCCCATGCGCGAGCCCGCCGACTCGATGCTCGAATCGTAACGTCGCCCGCTCGCCACCACATCGGAGCCGATCTGCCACTTGCCGATGGTGTGATTGGCGGCAAGGCTGCCAAATATTTTTGCGCGTGAACGCAATTGGCGCTTGGTGTCGGCATCGATTGGCTGCTGCGAGGTAAACGCGGCTTTGATCGCTACCCCAGCGAGCAATGTGTCGCCCGATAATTCCCAACCCTTGATGCGTGCGTTGCGAATGTTGACTGGCGTGAAGGAAATAAAATCGGGCGCGATCAGGTCTTCGATGCGATTGTCGAAACGCACTAGCGAGCCTCTGATCGCCGCGCTGCTCCATCGCGCGCCGACTTCGGCTTGCTCGCTGCGCTCAGGCTTTAAGTTCGGATTGGAAAACCCCGGAAAGTAAAGATCGTTGAACGAGGGCGCACGAAAGGCGCGACCGGCACGCGCATAGACCAGCAGCGCGGGGATCAATTGCACGCCGTACGCGACGCTGCCGGTATTGCGTCGACCGAATTGCGTTTCCTCATCGCGGCGCAGTGAAAAATCGATTTGCTGTTCATTGGCTTGGCCGAATCGTTCGAGGTAGCTTAAAAAAAACGCGCCGGTCTTTCGCTTCTTTTTATCGTATTCGGTCGTTGCCGCGACTTTTTCTTCTCTATATTCAGCGCCCGCCGTGCTGGTGCCACGCGGCATCTTGAATTCATTGACCCACACCGCCTGATTTTGTTCGGTCTTGAATGTGCCCGGGAAAGCCGAGGTGATGCGGATGTCATCAGTCGTCTGGCCGATGTTTAGTCGCGAAATCCAGTTGTTCATGATCTGGTTCACGGACGACACACCGACGCCGGAAAGCGTTTGGCGATTGCGCGAATCGTCATCAGGCCCGCCGTCAAAATGCGCCGTGCCCTTCGATTGCCAGGCGTTAAGCGAAATCGTTTCCCCCTGCCACAGGGTATGCGAAAGATTGACGCTGACGTTGGCGTTTTTATACGGATCGCGATCCGGGTTGTAGATGAAGCTCGGCGCATC
>JANMPY010000396.1:0-4490 GCA_031370095.1 Betaproteobacteria bacterium | reverse complement strand
GGAATGCTGAAGTCTGCGCTCACCTTTGATGCCGCGACATCGTGGCAGGAGCCGCACTTGTAGGTATCGTGCCGACTATGTGGAAAGCGCGATTTGGGTAGCCAATGCTGGGTCACGGCGATAGGCGCAATTTGCCAGCGCGTGGTGATGTCCGCTGTGGCCTCGCCACGCTTAATTTCATGGCATTCAAAACAGACGCGCACTTCGAAGAGTTCCTGCGTAATTTTGTCAGCCTTGGTATTTGCCCAGCCAAGTGCTGCTTCGCGTCTGGTCTCGCCGATGCGCTGACCCGGCCGCTTGATACCGTCCTCCGTCACCACGTCGATTGGCGCATCGGTCAGCGCGGCTTGGGCATAGTATTCCTGCACGGTTGCGATCACGTCGGCAACCTTGCCGTGCGGAACCTGCCGGTTGGTGGACTTTGGCTCAAACTCAAGCGAGTGGCAGGACTGGCAGTGTTCACCCATCGTCACAGGTTTGAAACGCGTCCCGGTTTCATCATTCACGTGACAGTTTTTGCACTCCATCTGTGCTTTGCCGTTTGGACCACGCAGACCCTTCGGATTCATGTGTACATCGTGCGGAAATTTGAGGCCCGATGCTTCGACAGCACGCGTCTTATCGTCCTGCGCGACGCGGATAATGGCAGCGGTACCGGTCTTGCCGGGTATCAACATCGACAACTTGAACGGCGGATGATCTTTGCTGAACTCTGCTACGTTTACCAAGCCAGTCTGGGGGTGGCGCGCTTTCAGATCCTGATGGCAATCGGTGCAAAGCTTGGCGTCGGTGCGCACCAGCCCCATCGGCCCTTTGTGATCGAGGTGGCACGACGAGCAGCGGGAATCGCCGAAAACGCTGGCGTGTACTGCCTTCGCCTCCTTGGTCTCGCGTGCAAAATGCCAGCCGATTTTTTGATGGCAATCTTCGCACGCGCCGTTGGTCACATGCACAAATGGCTGCTGGTGGCACGCGCTGCAATTGCTGCCGAAACTCGTGTGCGCGCTGGAGAGCGGGCCTACATCCCACGAAGCGTCTGCGGCGAGCAGGGGCTTGGTCGTGGTTTTGTTGTGTCCTCGATCAAGTGCGCTGAGTACCGGCCAGGCGAGGAAAACCGACAGCACGGCGATTGCTCCTAGCCAGCTAAATGTCCGCTTGGATAACCAGGTCGATTTGAGACCCGCCTTGACACGGCTCTGCACCGATTCAACGTCGTCCTTCAGCGGATCAATGAGCTCCACGCTCAATGCAAGATCCACGTCATTTTGCGCGGGCAGTACGATGAGCTCAAACGGGCCGACATGTATCCGTTGACCGGGTTTGAGAGTGCTGGCGCGCTCAAGACGCCCGTCAACGTTCACCACACCGCCCCGTGCTTCGATGTAGGCTATGCCGTCTACCCCGCAAATGATCTCCGCATGCAACAACGAAATGCGTGGGTCAGGAAGATGCAGCTTACAGTCCGCACCACGTCCGATTCGTAGCGTTTCAGCCACCACGATTTGATCGGCGCTGGTCGGCTCTCCTTTTTTGTTGCGCGTGATAGTTGCCAGTCTGGTTTTCATCTGCGCCTACCAATAAAAGAAAACGGCGATGATGTGCGCTACCAGCGCCGCAAGCAACGCAATTGATAGCGGTACATGGAAGAATAGCCACAAGTCCATGATCGCCTTGAAACGGATATCTTTGCGCGCACGTGCCACCAGGCGCTCTTTGCGTAGCATCATCCCGTAAAGCTCTTGATGCTTGCGCGCTTCTGCGCCCTTGAGGGTCGCGGCGCGTGCCTTGATCATGTTGACCGCCGCCGCCGTCGGACACTTCGATGGCTGCTCACGCAATTGCGCAAAAACGCCGCCGCCGATGCGCGTTTTCTGGATGGACGCTAACACCGCAACGTTGACGTCATCCGACATGCCGATCGCCGCACGACGTGCCTCACGATCAATTTCGGCAATCTTTAACGTTAGGCTCTCGAGAGTGTCTTCGGCGAGGTTGCCGGTCATCAAACTCGGAAAGCGGAGATAAGTGTAGACGCCGTAGAAACCGGACGCAATGACGGCCAACATCAGCGCGTACGCCAGCGTATGGACGTTCCAGCCGACTTGAAAACCAGCGTGTAACGTGGCGATCACGATGAGCGATGCGCCGAGATAAACATGTGCCGACACCCAACCCTTGATATCCCCGGTCGTGCGGTAGCGGCGTTTTTGTACTCCCAGCCACATTAGCCACACGATCAATAGGGCAGCAATCGTGCCCAGTGTGTACCCCAGCGGTGATCCGCCGTAATGGCCTAGCGGGTAATGGTACCAACCGTAGGCGAGGATAACCGCACCAACGACAAATGCTGCCAATTTTAAGTAGCGATAATCGCGATATTCGAGAATAGTGCGGTGACGCATAATGAATGTGGCCCCCTACGGTAGCTTTCCGATAGGCCATCCCTTGAAACCTATCGATCCTGCGGTTGAAATTTCGGGCGAACAGAGTAACGCTCTGTACCAACCCGAACCTCAGCTCCGCCCACGAGCGTTTTTACAAATCAACGATCCCACAACTATTTCCCCTGCTTTCCACGGAGCGAAAAACCCTAGGGAAACAATGGCTTTTAAGTCTATCCGGTTTTGATATTTAGTCAAACCCCGAATCGGGGGATGCCTGGGCGCGCAAAACTTCGTGTTTGAGCCGGGCGCAGAGGTTGTGCTGCGCTAGCAGAAGTTATAATTCGGTGGGCATTTTCACGGTATCTCGCACTTTCCTTTTCCTTATCTGGCTAGCAAACTGTGTTGATTTTTACGATTGTTGCGTTGGTAATGTTGGCCGTGGCGTGTGCATTTGTCGTGGTGCCGCTGCTGCGCGAGCAACCGCTGATTCCAGCCGTGACCGACGACGGCAGTAATGTTGCCGTCTATAAGTCGCAACGACGCGAGCTCGATGAGGAGCTTCGGCGCGGCGCGATCACTGAAGTTGAGCATAACGCGGCCGTCGGCGAATTGTCTGCACGTCTCGTCGATGAAGTCCCAGATTCTCAGACCGCGTCGGTGTCGGCTGGACTGGCGAACAAGCGCCCATGGTGGACGGTTGGTGTCGTTGCGATTGTGATGCCGCTGGCCGCCGCCCTGCTCTACGCCACGCTCGGCGCGCCGCAGGCAATTCAGCTGGCTGGTGTGGCGCCGGGCAACGCGAATGTGCAGCCGTCGCAGGCGGGCGCAAAAGGCAGTGAAGAACCGCCGATGTCGGACAAGCAAATACTGGCCATGGTCGATAGTCTGTCGCAAAAAATGCAGCAAAACCCGAACGATCCGCGCGGCTGGGTATTGCTGGCGAGATCGCAAAATGCCTTGGGACGTTTCAGCGAGGCGACCGCCGCTTTCGAGCGCGCAGTAGCACTCATGCCCAACGATGCACAGCTGGTGGCTGATTACGCCGATGCCACCGTCATGACGCAGGAGGGACGATTCGACGGCAAGCCCTACACGCTCATCAAGCAGGCACTGGCACTCGACGCGAACAATATGAAAGCGCTCGCACTGGCCGGTACGGCCGAGCTGCGAATGGGCAATCGAGCGGCATCGTTGAAGCATTGGGAAAAACTGAAAACCTTGGTGGCCAAGGATTCGCCTGACTATCGCGAAGTTGAGTCGATCATCGCCGAAGTGAAAGCGAACAAGCCTCTCGCGGGTACGGCAGTGGCGACGCCATCGCCATCAAGCCCACCGACCGCTGACAGCAAAGCCGCCGTTGATACTTCCGCAAAATCTGGCGGCGTGGTAACGGGCAAAGTGTTCATCGCCCCCGATGTGGCCAATAAATTAGCCGCTGGCGATACGCTATTTGTTTTTGCGCGTGCCAAAGAGGGGCCACGCATGCCACTCGCTGTCATGCGCGTTCCAGCGCCGCTTGCCGCCGCATTTCCATTTGCGTTTGAGCTTACTGACGCGATGGCGATGGCACCGGGATTGAAACTATCCTCGTTTGCCGAGGTGGTGATCGAGGCGCGTGTTTCTAAATCCGGCAACGCGCAACTTCAGGCTGGCGACCTGTCGGGCGTCACCGATGTTGTAAAACCCGGCGCGTCCGGGGTCAACGTGACGATCGGGAAAGTAGCACCCTGATGGCCGCTGCTGAACACCAAAGTTCATGCAGGAGCGGCGCGCACACGCTGGCGGCTCACGACCTGCGACTGGATCGCGGTGCGCGCACAATCATCGGCGGGTTATCTTTCGTGATTGAAGCGGGCCAGGTGTTGATTCTGCGCGGTGCGAACGGCTCCGGCAAAACCAGTCTGCTACGCATTCTCGCCGGACTCACGTTGCCGGATGCCGGTGTCATCAAATGGAATGGCGAGCTTCTTAAGGCGCTATCGCCGACATGGCGCGAGGCGGCACTTTATCTTGGCCATATCAATGCGCTCAAAGACGACCTCAGTGCGCACGAAAATCTTGTTGATGCGCTGGCAATTGACGGCATATCCACCACACCAGCCGCGC
>JANMPY010000380.1:0-2827 GCA_031370095.1 Betaproteobacteria bacterium | reverse complement strand
TTGTAGCTGTATTGAACAGCTTCAACTTTTCCTCGTAACCCGCGACATCTTTCGTCTCGACACTTGCGCGGAATGTGGCCTCAG
The DNA here is from genome assembly GCA_031370095.1 of Betaproteobacteria bacterium. Classification (GTDB taxonomy): domain Bacteria; phylum Pseudomonadota; class Gammaproteobacteria; order Burkholderiales; family Usitatibacteraceae; genus UKL13-2. The sequence goes on along the minus strand of JANMPY010000380.1, from coordinate 2,743 downwards.
CGTAAGGGTGGGTAACGGTGGTGAGCTTGGTCATTACAGTTGCGCTTTCAATTTCGTCAACATATCGGCGTGTGCGGCGGCGTTGATTTCACGTTTCAGAATTTTCTCAGCGCCCGCAACAGCCAACTGCGCAACTTGCTCGCGCAACCCGCTTTTTGCTTTGTTGACTTCCAGCTGAATCTGCTCTTGGGCGGCGGCCAAAATGCGATCCGCCTCGGTCTTTGCCGTTAGCTTCGCCTGCTCAATGATCTGGTTGGCACGGCGCTCGCCGTCGGAGAACATCGCCTGCGTACGATCCTTGGCCTCTTTCATCACCGATTCGGTTTTCGCCTCAGCCTCGATGAGCGAACGCTTGCCTGCTTCGGCCGCGTTTAGCCCCTCGGCTATCTTCGTTTGCCGCTCCGCGATGGCATTCATCAAAGGCGGCCAAACGTACTTCTTCGAAAACCAGAAGAATATGAAGAAGGCAATCGCCTGCGCCAGCATCGTCAGGTTCAAGTCCATAGCTGTTTCCTAAATGGGTTATCGGCCAAGAACTACTTGAGCTGGGCGAGTAGCGGATTGCCGAACGCGAACAACATTGCCAGACCCACGCCGATAATGAAGGACGCGTCGATCAGGCCGAGAAGCAGGAACACCTTGCCTTGCAATTGCGGGATGAGCTCTGGCTGACGGGCAGCGCCCTCAAGAAACTTCGAGCACATGATGCCTACACCAATACAGGCGCCTGCTGCACCGAGACCGATGATGAGGCCGATACCAATGCCTGTGTACGCCTGAACCATGGCGATAAGTTGAAGCTTTTCCATGTTGAGTCTTTTCTGTGTTTATGGTTTGATTCTAAAAATGTAATGCGGAATCGGTGAATAAATCAGTGATGCTCGTGCGCCATGTTGATATAGACGATGGTGAGCATCATGAAAATATAAGCTTGCAAGCCGACGATCAAGATGTGAAAAATCGACCAGCCTGCGCCGAGTACAGCACCCGCAATGGTGCCAACCACCCCGGTCGCGGCCCACATACCGAGCAACAAAAATATGATTTCGCCCGCGTACATGTTGCCGAATAGACGCAGCGAGTGGGACAGCGGCTTCGACACATACTCAACGATATTGAACAAAAGATTTAACGGCCACGCCCAGAATTTCGACCCGAACGGCGTGCAGAACAACTCATGCATCCAGCCGCCAAGACCTTTGACGGCGACACTGAAATACAACATCAGGAACCAGACCGAAAGGGCAAGGGCAAAGGTGGTGTTCACGTCTGCCGTTGGTACGCCGCGCCATTCTTGCTGATGAAACACATGCTCCATAACCCAGCCAAAAATGTCGATTGGCATGAACGACATCGCGTTCATCATAAGCACAAAAACGAAAACGCTCAGCGCGAGGGGGGCGACGAACTTATTGACGTCGCCGTGTGCGAAGGTGTTGCGCGCTTGATCGGCAATAAAATCAAGCGCTATCTCTACAAACGCCTGACGCTTGTTGGGCACGCCAGAGGTCGCTCCACGAATGACCCACCACATAAAGCCAAACGCGATCAGCCCCAACACAAATGATGTCACCAGAGTATCGATATGGATCGTACCAAGACCCGCGATCTCCATCTTGTTGTAGGTAAGATGGTGCGTAATGTATGAGGTTGCGGTTGTTTCTGTTCCGGAAGCCATGGTGATTTGCGTTTATTTCTGGCGGAAAAAAATAGCGAAAGAAAAAATCAATGTCGTGATGATGAAAGTACCGATGAACCCAGCGCCAAAAACTTGCGCGTAACTTGCAAATACCAACCACAAAAGCAAAACAATAACCAAAATCTTGGCCGACTCGGCGCGCAGCATCGCAATCAGCGCGCCTTCAGCAGAACCTTTGCCGACGCGCGCCAGCAACACACCGTACGTCACGCTACCGAGCACACTGATGAGCCCGCCAAGCAAGGCTGAAACGCCCCAGTGGATGCCGCCGATGCCGCCAATGACCAGCGCGATTAGCAGCGTCAATACCATTTGAATCTTCAGCGCTGTGCGGATTTGCCTCGCTATTTGCCAGCCCATCTACGCGCCCCGCAACTGCAACATTAGTTATCCGCAAAAGCCCCAAGCAATCCAGTCGATTTTAGCCGATTTGCCTCTATCGGGTCAAGCTGGTCGCGACTTTTTGGCCACGCCTTACGAGTCGATGTGCTGCGATGCTGCGGCGCACAATATTTGCCTAGAACTGGGTATCCGCTACTTCAGCGTCGCCCTCTCCAAAATACCATCCAGTTGCTCTAGGCTGTGAAAATGGACAGTTAACGTGCCGCAGCCTTTTTTGTCCGCTTTCACCAATACCCTGGTGCCAAGTTTTTCCGCAAGGTCGTTTTCGAGATGTCGCGTTTCGGCTGCTGCGGTCATCGTCGTCTTGGCGATTTTAGGTGGCAGAAGTGCGTGTTTAACCATCCGCTCGGTTTCACGCACAGACAAAGTACCGGCGACGATCTGATGCGCAAGCTCGACTTGTTTGGATTTACCCAGTGCGAGCAAGGCGCGACCGTGACCCATATCGAGCCGGGCTTCAATCAGCATGTCCTGCACGGGCTTGGCGAGATCCAACAGGCGCAACAAGTTTGTCACCGATGTGCGCGACCGGCCCACCGCCTGCGCGGCACTTTCGTGGGTGAGCCTGAATTCATCGATCAGGCGCTTGATGCCAGCGGCTTCTTCAATCGCGTTGAGGTCTTCGCGTTGAATATTTTCGAT
>JANMPY010000375.1:0-6804 GCA_031370095.1 Betaproteobacteria bacterium | reverse complement strand
GCGATCCGTGGTGCATTTCCCGCGCTTGACGCGCGGCTGGCATCGGTAGCTCCGCGTGAGATGGCGATTTCCGTTATCACCCGTGCCGAGTTGCTGTTTGGGCTGGAAAAGCGCGGCAACCCGCGCGGACTTTCGCGTGTCGTGCATTCGTTTTTGGATCGCGTGACCAACTTGCCGTGGGACAACGCCGCCGCCGACACATTCGCAAAAATTCGTGTGCAGTTGGAGAAGCAGGGGACGCCGATTGGATTCGCCGACACCATGATCGGCGCGCACGCACTTTCACTGAAGGCAACACTGGTGACCAACAACCTTAAGCATTTTCAAAAAGTGAAAGGGTTGGCGCTTGAGAACTGGATTGAATAGGCTGCCCTTACAGTGCACCCGTACACGTATTTTGCGCTTCCAAAAATACGACACTTAGGGGCATAATTACACTATGAAGCGAGTATTCAAAACCCGCCATTTCGGTCGCTGGATGCGAAAGACGGAACTCACGGACGATGCGTTGTGCGCGGCGGCGCATGAGATGGCGCAAGGACTGATCGATGCCGATCTTGGTGGCGGCGTGGTGAAAAAAACGGATCGGGCTTGCTGGCCAGGGCAAACGTGGCGGTGCAAGAACATTGGTGGCCACCAGCAAGGGTCGTAGATGGTTTTTCGTCTATGGGTTCGAGAAAAATGATCGGGCCAACATTGCAGACGATGAACTAGCGGCATTGCAGGATATTGCGTCGCAGTTGTTAGCCAGACCGAGGCAGGAACTCGATGCAGCGGTTCAGGATGGCTCGGTACAGTAGATATGCAATGACAACAAAGTCCAAAGTCAAAAGCCGAATTTTTGAAGCGATGCACGAGACGGCGCGTGATTTGCATCGTCTGGGCTTCATTGATAAACGCAAAATGCGCAAGTTCGATGTGCTGTGCCTCGATCCCATTCCGGCGTATGACAGTGAAAAAATTCGTGCGCTGCGTGATCATCTAAAGTTGAGTCAATCGGTGCTTGCTGCGGTACTGAATACGAGCCTCTCGACAGTGCGCAAGTGGGAAGTCGGTGACAAGCATCCGAGCGGCCCGTCATTGAAATTACTGAATCTGCTGGATCGCAAGGGATTGGAAGCTGTGCTTTGAAATGCCAGGAGTATTTCGGCAGCTTGGCCACCACAATTTGCCCTTCGTGGAGATATGTCATGGCGACAAAAACTAAGTTCAAGACTGATGCGTTCGAGGCAATTCACTCCTCGGCCAGCGCGTTGTACAAAGTGGGTGCCATCAACAAGGCCACGATGCGCAGCTTTGATGTCGCGTGGCTCGCTGCGCCAACGGAAATCAAACCGCAGCAAATCAAAAGATTCGCGAGCTCAATCACGTAAGCCAGCCGATCTTCGCGCGATATTTGAATACCAGCGAATCTACCGTACAGAAATAGGAGACCGGCGCTAAACGCCCGAGCGGCATGGCGCTGCGATTGCTTGCTGTGATTCAAAAGCATGGCCTTGCCGTATTGACATGATCGTGTACGGCGGCGCGGAGTGAGGTAATTGTTCGCATATGACGTGCTCAGAATCCCGTACCTTGCGTAGATAAATTAATCGGTCAAGGTGAATTGCTTTCAATACAAACATCGCCGCCCCATTTCATTGCAGTTAATACATCCGTATTGACAGCCAAAAAACAAAGCCTGTTAGACTGGTTTACACATTCATTGGAAGTCAGTTACATGGAAGCCGCTGTCAAGATTAAGCAGTGGGGCAATGGCCTCGGTGTTCGTTTGACATCAAATGTAGCGCGCGCAGCGGGCTTGCAAGCGGATACGCTCGTGAGTGTGTCAGTCGAGGGCTCTCGCGTCATCATCGAGTCGGCGGCACCCCGTAAATTGACGCTCACCGAAAAACTGGCAGCGTTTGATCCGAAGAAACATGGCGGAGAGTTTGCGGTGTTGGGTCGCGTCGGCGCTGAGGCCATTTGACTGCGCCTCGCAGGCCCCCACGTACATGGGTGCCGGATCGCGGTGAGATCATCTGGATAGATTGCGACCGTCAATTGGGACGCGAAGTTGGCAAAAGCGTGCGCGACATGCATCCGCTGCTCGTTCTCTCGCCGAAGGCATTTAATGCGCGCACCAGCATCCTCATTGGGTTGCCAATGACTTCCAGCGTATCTAACGCGGGGAATCCTTTCGCGTTGGACGTTTCGCGCGGGAACGATCAACGGAGCTTCGTTCTTTGTCATCAGCCGAAGTCGTTTGACTGGCGACATCGTCGTGCTGCGCCGCACCCGTGGAAAGCACTCACGGCACAACAGCTTCGTGATGCGTGCGCGGGGTTGAACGACATCATCGCGCTCGTCTAGGGAGCCTCTGATTAAGTCCTTCGACAGGCTCAGGACGATCGGTAACTTATTGAATTCGTTCGTGGTGCGCTTGTCGAACCAAATACAAATTAGACTTAAACGCATTGCGTCGCCTCGGAAATCTAATGGGCCAGGCTCGCACTTCCAAAGCACGGGGTCACGTCTTAGAGTGCTGACCATGACCCCCTATTGCTTTGACCCTGATTGCTTTATGCGGCGATCCAGGTATCGAATTGCCAATCGGCGTAGCATGGTCTTGCCATATGGCATCGTTCGAGGGAAATAACATGAAAAGCCGCGCAAATTTGCTATTCAAGATCATCGTTGCCTTATCGCTGTCGGCAGTTGCCGGCATGGGCGTCGTGTTTGCCCAGGACAAGGCTGCCAGCCCAAAGGTCGAGGCACCGAAAAAAGTAGAAGCGCCTAAGAAGGGCGAACCAGTCCGCACTCAATTAATCGACAATGAGAGTGTCAACGTAATAGACGTGACATTTCAGCCCGGTGATGTCTCCACAAGCCGCGCGAGACAAGGTCGCGTGGTTCACTACTTCACGGCAGGTGAATTCCTCCTGACGTTTCCGGATGGCAAGACTGAAGTGCGCAAGTTCAAGGCCGGCGATACGGTCTGGCGCGCTGCTGAAACCATTGCAGTAAAGAACGCGGGCAAAACGCCAGTTCGATTGTTTCAGGTAACCCCAAAGTCCAAATAAAATCGCTGCGCAAATACGCCCCGGATTTGGCGGGGCGTATTTTTTATGGCCCGACAAAGCGAATAAAAGCTCAGGCTCGCATTTCTAGCGAGGCAGCTAAATAAAATGGTCAGCGCTATTTGTTTTGGAAAGAAATCACGCTGTCCCCTCCATGACCAACCTCTTTATGACCGCGGCACTTAGTCCGCTTGTATTTTTGCCTTGCGAATCACCGCGCCCCATTTTTCACTCTCGGCACGGATCATGGCACGAAACGCTTCGGGCCCTTCGGTGGCCGGCATGGCGCCCATCGCGCGCAGCTTTTCTTGCGCATCGGCACTTTGGAGGTAGGCGAGGGTCGCAGCGTCGAGCCTCTTGATCGCCTCGGATGGCGTTCCCGTCGGCGCGAACAAGCCAAACCAGCTTGTCACGTCGTAGCCGGTGAGGCCCGCTTCGGCCAGCGTTGGTACATCCGGCAAATTCTTCGACCTCACGTTTGCGGTGACCGCAAGCGCGCGCAGCGTGCCGGCCTTCACATGCGGTAGCACGACGGGAATATTCTCAAACGCGACCAGCACTTCGCCCGCAAGCACCGCGCTGACCGCCAGCGCGCTGGATTTGTATTGCACACCGACGATGTCGGTCTGGGTCATGGATTTGAAGAGTTCCGTGCCCAGATGCACCATGGTGCCTGCCCCGCCGGACGCATAGTTGTATTTGCCCGGATTGGCGCGCAGCAGCTCAATGAGTTCCTTGAGGTTGCGCGGTCCATTGGCGTGCACAGCGATGACGTTCGGGATGCGGGCAATGAGGCGAATTGGCTCGAGATCGCGCTGCGGGTTGTACGCGAGGGATTTGTACAAATGAGGATTGACTGCGACGGCCGCCGCGCCGATTAGCAAGGTATAGCCGTCCGGCTTGGCTTGCGCAACGTATTGACTGCCGATATTGGTGCCCGCGCCGGCGCGGTTTTCGACAATTACCGCTTGCCCCAATTCCTTTGGCAGCCCGACAGCCAGCAGTCGCGCAAATATGTCGGTCGTGCCACCCGGGCCGCCGGGCGCGACGATGGTGACGAATTTTGTAGGCCACGATTGTGCGTTCGCGGAAATTGAGGTCAGTACGGCGATGGCAAGCATCGCGAGATTTCCAATCAAAATGCGGTAGTGATTCATGGCATGTACTCCTTTCTGAGTGCAATGACGAAAGGCACGGTGCCACAAATTGTTTTAGATTCGGGATTGTTCGCGGCAACGTATTTTGTCGCAGGCTCACAGCATGCGGCAAAAAGATAATACGCTCTAATCGGGAAACACATTTTGAACATTGGCGCGGGTTGCGAAGGCCCTAAAGCCGGGGACGGGTCTCATCAAAAGTGGGCCACGTTTGCTTCTACGCACTCTGCGCAGACTTCGCCGCCCATTCAACGCGGTAGCGCGCCGCATTCTCAAGTCGGAGACGGGAAAGCGGAGGGTGCCGGTGAACAAAATCGGCGCGCGCCTCGATTGAGATGGCATGATTATGAAAGGCGTAATATGTATTTCCCATACTGTGAGGAGACGCACATGGATCAAACATTCAGCAGGAAATATTTCCGGTTCGCGTTTTTCGCCATGTTGATCGTGATGAGTACGCTTTACAACACCACTGCTGCGTTCGGCGCGACTATCGTCGACACAGACTATGTCATCAACGCGCAAAAGCGCAACACCATCATCTGGGACACGCGCAACGCCGCGCTCTACAAGCAGGGCCACATCCCGGGTGCCGTCAACATTGGCGATGTAGGCCACGAATTGCGCGACGAACATCGTGAAGACTATATCGCGCTCAATCGAATCGAAAAAATTCTCGGCGATGCCGGCATTGACCCGTCGAAAGAGATTGTTGTCTATGGCCTCAAGGGCAATCCCTACGTTTACTTCGGACTGGTGACGCTGCAGTATTTCAATGCTGCACACCCAAAGATTTATCACGGTGGCATCGACGACTGGAAAGCCGCCGGGCAAACGGTATCGACCGATGCCAGCAAGCTCCCCGCTGTTTCGTTGAAAATCAAGGTCAAACCGGAACTGCTTGTCGATACTGCCGAGGTGGTGCGAAGACTCAAAGACCCGAAAGTGCAGATTGTCGACGCGCGCACACCTGAGGAATTTCGCGGTGAAGACATCCGCGCCATTCGTGGCGGGCATATTCCCGGCGCGATTCCAATCCACTACATGGAAAACTGGGTGGACCCGGAAACACCAATGAAGCTCGAGAAAAAACTGGTGGCAAACAAGGACGGGATGAATCTCAAGCCGCGCAAGGAATTGTTGGCAATGTATTCCAAACTCGATCCGGAAAAAGAAACCATCGTCTATTGCCAGAGCGGTATCCGCGCTTCCGAGACCGCGACCGTGCTTAGCGACCTGGGCTTCAAGAACGTCCGTGTCTACGATTCATCGTGGATCGGCTACGGTGCCACGCTCGATGCTCCTGCCGAGGATGTGACCTTCTTCAATGTCGGCAACATGCAGGCAAAAATAAGTGGCATGCAAAAGCGCATCGAAAGTCTTGAAAAGGAACTGGCGGCCGCAAAGCGGTGAAAAGGTGAAATGGAGGCGAAAAAGGGTCAGCGTGAATTGTTTTCGAAACAAAGCCCACGCATATGCAAGACGCGGAAAACATTGAGCATGGACGTAGCGGGTCGGTGACATTCCCCGTGAAGCCGCGAACGATCAACATGCTGGTCATTGTAGTGGTGTTGATTCTCTTCGGGTCTGTCATCAACGCCTTGGTTAAGAATAATGCGGACTCGTGGAGCGTCGTCGCCATCGTCGTCATCGGCGGCGGAATTCTGGGCTACAGACTGCGCACCCGTCCTCCGCGCCTCACCATTACGTCCGAACGAATGGAGATCATTCAATTGCACGATGCCCGCCAATTCGGGTTCGCCGATATCGACGGCCAGTTTGAGCTGGTATCGTTGGAAGGTGGCACGGCCGTGTGCTTCGCGCTCACAAAAGAATTCAAGCAGCGCACACGCTTTGGCCTCCACATGATCAGTGGTCGTTTCGATTACTCCATTGGCGACAACTATGCAGTCTCGCCCACCGAACTCGAACGTGTGCTGAATCGCCGATTATCCGAGTGGCGGGGTCAGCGTCATTGATAGATAAAAAAGGGGTCATCGTTATCCTTTGAAAGCAAGTCACGTTACCTCTTTTTGATTTACGGCGCTATCCCTGCAGCGTTCTCAACAGCACCGCACAATTCACATCCAGGACTACAATCCCCATAGCCGCCGCTCGCAGCCAACATGGCCCAACGAGATTCATCTGTCGCTTTGCGCAATAGCCATTGAGTTTGCATTGGTGGCGCGACAGATAAACGCTTTTCGTTGGGAGTGATCCATGACAACGCTTCGGCCATTACTCATCATTCTTGTAGCGGTTGTGACAGGTTTCCACACGTCGGATGGCGTGGCTGCGAAGGCCAAGAAATGGGAGAAGCTGGCTGCCTGCCAGTATGTGGAGGACAAGAACAATGACGGCGATAGCTTTCGCGTCAAGTGTGGTGAAAAAGATTTTATCCTTCGACTCTATTTCGTTGATGCGCCCGAGACAAACCTACGCGATGCGGAACGCACGCGTCTACAGAGCGAACACTTTGGCGTTTCTCTTGAAGAAACCATGAAGGCCGGCGTAAAGGCGACGGAGGTTGCGCGCGACACGATGAAAGGTTCATTTGATGTATGGACGAAATGGAGCAGCGGCGGGGG
>JANMPY010000362.1:0-2319 GCA_031370095.1 Betaproteobacteria bacterium | reverse complement strand
AAGTACTTCCCGCGAACGCCCTTTCCTTGCAGGGTTTCCAAGGTAAATTTGCGGTCGAGTGGATCAGTAGTTTTAGCCTTGCTCATAGATTTTCCTTTCGGTTCGATCTGTTTTACGTGCACTAATAATTCTAGTGCCACTGTTTATTTCGCTGTGAGAAACCACGAGCACTCGTCCGGACGAAGGCAATCCGAATGTGACAAAACGACTCTCGCCGGTCGAGTGTTCGCTGTCAGGGTAGGTAATTGCGAGCGGGTCGTCAAATACGGTGCTTGCTTCATGGAAGGCGACGCCATGCTTGCGCAGATTAGCCGCCGCTTTGCGGTCATCCCATGAGAATTCAAAGACCATATGACGATGATAGCCGACCGACGCGGGCTGCGCGCTGACTGGCGGTTCAGCAATCAAACGAAAAAAGGTACTGCGTTCGACATATTTTCCACACACATCAAAACTGCTACTACCCAACCACCCTCAACCCCCTCACCTTCGCAAAATCCCGATCATGCGTCACCAGCGCGTCGGCATTTACGCTAAGCGCACTCGCCACTTGAATGGCATCCGGTAATTTCAGTTTCAATTTGGCGCGCAAAACACGGCGGCCAAGTCTTGACGCCGACGTTGTGCGGAAGGATGGGAATAGTGAACGCCAGCATTGACGGCGCTCTTCAGCACTTATTGCTCTGAACGCCGCGCCAATGCTCGTTCTACACTATCCGGTCTCTTCCCATACGGTCCCACCTTCGCCCGAAAAGCGCTGGTGCGCGTGCGGCAGCGGTACATCGAGAATCCGCGCAATCGCCTCCTCTGACTTGAGCGCCAGCTCGCGACGCGTAAGGCCTGCCGCCTCGATTTGCGGCGCAAAAGTGATTTCGGCAATCATCGATTTTTCAGCGATGATCGCGGCTACCGATTCGGCAAAACTTAATTCGCCGATAAACGCGGCAGCCCGTGACGGCTCGCCGTCACTCGCACGATAGGCAATCGCGGCGGGCGCGATGGTCGCCGCGTTCGCCACGGCGGGCTCAAAAAGTGAGGTGTGAAATTTGAGCAATTTGTCGCCTGCGGTCGTGGTGCCTTCCGGGAAAAAACCAATGGTGGCACCCGCAGCCATTACGATGCGCATGGTCTCGTTGATCTTGGCGGTGTCGCTGCGACGCGCACGCCGAATGAAAATGGTGCCAGCCTTATCGCAAAGCCAGCCCGCAATCGGCCAGTCGCGAATCTCCGCTTTTGCGATAAAGCGCGCAGGCTGTGTCGCGTTAATCACGAATATATCCAGCCAGGAAATATGATTGGCCGTGACGATCAAATTGCGTGCGGTCGTCAGCGGACGTGCGCCATGAACCGACAGCAAAATATTAAGGATGCGCAGCAATTTTCTCGCCCACCATCCGGTGATGCCTGCGCGGCGCTGCACCGAAACCCGCGGAAAAACGATGCCGACAATCAGCAATGCCGCGCCTATGTGCGTCAACAGCCGGATCCAGCGGACGAAGCGGATGAGGCGATGCGTGCGCGCGGATGAAGTCGTGGCAATTGTGAAAGACGGCTTTTGCATGCGCCGATACTACTGCATCTTTATCACGTCATGCCTCGCCCAAAAACGAGAAGGGGCACGCGGCCCCTCCTGAAAACAACCCGCCGGCAAATTTTTATAGCCGGGTGACGCGGGTGGTGCCTTGGCCGGAGAGAATGCGGACGCGGTCACCGACGCGGAATTCCTCGTCTTTTTCCTGCGTGATTGCGATCACTCTGCCGTCTTCCAAACGCAGTGTGACTTCAACGCCCCGGCGATCATTACTGTTTTTTTCGACCGCGTTGCCAATCAGGCCACCGACCACCGCACCGGCAATTGCGCCGACCGCGTTCGCGCGCGAGCCGCCGCCGACGGTCGAGCCGGCCACACCGCCCAGCGCGGCACCAGCCAACGTGCCAGTACCGGTATCGCGAGCGTCAATGGTGACATCACGCACCGCCTCGACGGTGCCGATGCGCACCGACTGCTCGCCCCGCACCTGCCCGCGTGTGTAATTGCCACCACCGAGGCCTGGTTGCGCGCAGCCTGCAAGCAAGGCCGCCGTTGCGAAGGTGCCCAAAACCATCAATCGTTTCGTGTTCATATTTTTCCTCATACAAAAAGGGGTTCGTCAAATGCCGTCGCAAAACGCGCTTCGATCTCTTCACGCGTCGGCTGATGGCCCTGCGGGCCGCGATGTTCAATTTTGAAGCTGCCCATTGTATTCGCGAGTTGACCAATTTTTTTCCAACTCCAACCGCGCTCAATGCCGTACAACAAACCCGCACGATACGCGTCAC
>JANMPY010000332.1:0-4180 GCA_031370095.1 Betaproteobacteria bacterium | reverse complement strand
GCCCGTCGAGATTTGCGGAATACCGAATTTCTCTTTGATGAAAGTGGCTTGCGTACCCTTGCCTGCACCCGGGCCTCCTAGCAAAATGAGCCGCATGTCTTCTCCCCGTCGTTGTTATGTTCTTTAATCATTCTAGCGGGATTTTGCAAACTCGCCCCGCACCCGCTCCAAGTCCTCAGCCGTATCGACGCCGGCTGCCAGCGCGCCGTCCCAGATGCGCACCACGATGCGATAGCCGTGATAAAGCGCACGCAATTGTTCGAGCGATTCAAGCTGCTCGGTCGGCGCGGCTGCAAGCGTCGTATAGCGCTTCAGGAACGACGCGCGATAAGCGTAAATGCCGATGTGGCGCAGCGCGGCAAAATTATCCGGCAACACAGACGTGGAAATCGCAAAGGCATCGCGCGCGTACGGGATCGGCGCACGGCTGAAATAGCTGGCATAGCCCTCAGCATCACAGACCACTTTCACCACGTTCGGATTAAAAAATTCGGCCGCATCAGTGATCGCATGCGCGGCGGTGGCGATGGCCGCATCGGGATTCGCCGCCAGCGACTGCGCAACCGCGTGAATCAACGACGGATCAATGAGCGGCTCATCACCCTGCACATTTACGACGATGGCGTCATCCGCGAGCTCCAGCTGGGCGACCGCCTCAGCAATTCGGTCAGTGCCCTGCGCGTGATCGGCGCGCGTCATCAGTGCAAAATGCCCGTGCCGTTCGGCAGCCGCTTTTACGTCAACGTGATCAGTGGCAATTACCACGCGTTGCGCACCGGATTTTCTCGCCTGCTCTGCGACCCGCACCACCATTGGCTTTCCGGCAATATCGGCCAGCGGCTTACCGGGCAGGCGGGTGGACGCGAAGCGGGCGGGGATGACGGCGATGAAGTCCATCGTGAAATACTGCTATCGCAATGCCTGTCGATCAGCCACGTACTTCGTCGCTTTTCAACTCACGCGCCTCGTCGGCCAACATCACCGGAATGCCGTCGCGAATCGGGTAGGCGAGGCGCGCCGAATAAGAGATCAATTCAGTCTTGTCGGCCGACATGGTGAGCGGGCCTTTGGTCACGGGGCAAACGAGAATTTCCAAAAGCTTCGGATCGAGTGACATGGTCAGGCCTTGTGTGGGTGGAGTTTATTCAAAATGAAATCGCCGAAGTCGGGCGGCAGCACCGCATCGACCTGCATGAACCACATGCGCTCGTCTGCAAACGCTGCACATTTTACCGCGTCCTTTTCGGTCATCAGAATAATCGCGGCTTCAACACCCGAAAAATCATCAGCGCGATAGTCGTGGTGATCCGGAAAGGGCTGCGTCGTGTTTGGTTCCATGCCAAGTGCGGCAAGATGGGAAAAGAATCGCTGCGGATTGCCGATGCCCGCCAGCGCGTGGATGTGCTTGCCGCGAAATGCGGCGAGTGCGTCCGACATATCAAGACGACGATCCGATTTTAGATTGATGAATTTTTCGTTCGCCAGCGTCATGTCGAATTGCGCTGTCGATTGACGCGCGGGTGATGCCATAGCCCGTCCTATTGGCCCCTGTGGCCATTCACGACCGCGACGGTCTGGTTTGATCACTGGATCAATGGCACTGCGATTCACCACAATTGCATCGACCACTTCCAAGCGCGAAGCCGGTTCACGCAACGGCCCCGCAGGCAACAGCGCACCGTTGCCAAGGCCGCGTGCGCCATCGATCACGCAGATTTCAATGTCACGCCGCAAACGGTAATGCTGTAAGCCGTCGTCGCTGATGATGACATCGACTTCGCTATGGTTGCGCAGCAGTGTTTGCGCGGCTTCGACACGATTTGCACTCGCATAAACAGGAACGCCAGCGCGGCGCGCGAGCAGGGTCGCTTCATCGCTCACGACGATGCCAATCGGAAGATTCGGCGTGATGTGAATTGGGGTGTCGCTTGAAACATCGGCGCGACGGTTGTAGCCGCGCGTGACGATGCCGCAGCGCATTCCCCGGCTGGTCAGCATTTCCACCAATGCCAACACCAGCGGCGTTTTGCCGGTACCGCCGACGCTGATGTTGCCGACGATGATGACAGGCGCGCCAACAGAAAAAGATTTCAGCCAACCGGCCCGATAAGCACCGCGCCGCATCGCCACCAACAACCGGAACAGCCACGAAACCGGCCGCAGAAAAATTTGCCAGAGGCTGTTGCGTTGCCACTCGCGGGTCAGCCACGCTTCCATTATTGGAGCGCCGCTATTTTCCGGTCGCTTTTGCCTGGGTCGTAAACGAGATTTTGGTGAATCCCACCAGGCGCGCGGCTTCCATGATATTGACCACGGCCTGATGCGTGGCACCCGCATCCGCGCCGATGGCAACGACCGGATCCTTCATGCCGCCCGCAGTGGCCGCGTCGCGCAGCACGGTGGAAAACGCTTCCACGCTACCGAAGCTGACGGGCAGGCTATTGACCGCATATTTGCCGTTGGCATCGACGCCGATATTGATTACTTGCGGACGATCCGGCGCTTTTTCGGCGCTGGCTTCAGGCAGATTGATTTGCAGCTCGGCGTATTTGGAGTAGGTGGTCGTGACCATCAGGAAAATGAGAATGACCAGCAACACATCGATCAGCGGTATAAAGTTGATCTCAGGCTCTTCGCGTTTCCTGCCCTTCTTGAAATTCACGCGCGCTCTCCGTGGAGCGTTTCAACCAGGCGTATGCCCTGCTGCTCCATGTCGACCACCATCACATCGACCTTGCTGCGGAAATGCCGGTAGAAAATCAGCGCCGGAATTGCCACCGCGATACCGCCCGCCGTGTTGTAGAGCGCCACCGAAATTCCGTGCGCCAATTGCGCGGGATTGGCTCCCTGACTACCGGACGCGCCAAAAATATCGATCATGCCAATCACGGTGCCGAACAAACCGAGCAACGGCGCCACGGTAGAAATGGTACCCAAGCCGTTGAGGAAACGCTCCATGTCGACCATCACCGCGCGACCGGCTTCCTCCATCGATTCCTTCATCACTTCGCGCGAGCTTTTGACGTTGGCGATACCGGCTGCGAAGACACGCCCCAGCAGCGAATTATCGGTAAGCTTCGTCACCAGCTCGGGCGTAGCACCTGCCGCACGAAACGCCTGCACCGTATCTTGAAACAAGGTGGGCGGCAGTACCGCGCTGCGCCGCAGCGTCCAGAAGCGCTCGCCGATAATGGCCAGACAAATGACAGAACAGAAAACAATGAACCAGATAGGCCAACCTGCGGCTTGGATAATTGAAAGCAAGTGATACTCCGTGCGGTGATGGTTGGTGGATGTGACTGGTGAGTCGCGCGCGAATCAACTACGACGACTGCTTTACTTTAGCCGATGCGGCGCGCTTTTCGCAACTGGCATCCGCAGTCTACACCACGCAAAACAACGTCGCATGGAAGTGGTTTTCACGTCGCCGCGCAGGCGAGATTGGCGGATTGCAAAATATGTGAACCGGCCTGCGACCCAATATTGGCGCGGTGTTCGAGGCAAGTGCCGCGCCAGCAAACGGCAGCAGCCGCATTCCAAAATATTATCCACAAAGCTTGTGGATAACTCTGTGGGTTCGCGCCGATGAATGATGCTAAGTCATGAAACTGTAACGCTTTTTGTCTCGCGCTCAAAAATTACACATTAAAAATATTCATATTTTCAACCACTTGTGTGTGCTGTCCCAGTGCGACCTCGCGGCGCATTTGCCGATGTGGACGGTGGAAGAGCAAAAATAATTTTAAGCAAGTCGCGGTGGTAGCATCGCGCCATGTCAGCCGACTTTCCCAAACAAACGCCATTCGACTTTAACGCCGACGATGCCAACAATGTAGCGGCGCCAGCGCCATCGACCGCCCGTCGCGCAGATACCACGCCGATCTCGGTCACCGAGCTCAATCGCCGCGCACGCAATCTGATCGAAGCAAAGTTCGAATTACTATGGGTGTCGGGCGAGCTGTCGAACGTGACGCGCGCGGCGAGTGGACATTATTATTTCGTGCTGAAGGACGACGAAGCGCAAGTGCGCTGCGTGATGTTTCGCAATCGCGCCGCTGCGTTGGGTTTCAAACCGGAAAATGGCATGCAGGTCGATGTGCGCGCCCTGCCCTCTCTGTACGAAGCGCGTGGCGAATTCCAGCTTGGCGTGGAGAGCATGCGTCGTGCCGGGCTGGGCGCG
>JANMPY010000328.1:0-10030 GCA_031370095.1 Betaproteobacteria bacterium | reverse complement strand
CATGGGGCATGAGTGGGTAATTCTCACCAATCTGCTGTGCCTGCTGATGGGTTTCGCGTTGCTCTCGCGGCATTTCGAGAAAAGCCATGTGCCGGTGATCTTGCCGAAGTACCTGCCTGATGATTGGAAGGGTGCGTTCGTCATGTTGATCATGGTGTTCGTGTTGTCTTCATTCCTCGACAACATTGCGGCGGCATTGATCGGCGGCGCGATGGCGCATCAACTTTTCCGCGGCAAGGTGCATATCGGTTACCTTGCCGCGATTGTCGCCGCATCAAATGCGGGTGGTGCCGGTAGTGTGGTGGGGGATACCACCACCACGATGCTATGGATATCCGGCGTGAGTCCGATTCAGGTGTTCGACGCTTATGTGGCGGCGGTCGTGGCGTTGATCGTGTGCGGCATTCCGGCATCGTTCCAGCAGCACAAGTACTCGCCGATTCTCAAAAATGCCAACACACATACGCATGTGGATTGGACGCGTGTCGGCATCGTCGCGTTGATTCTCGTGTTGGCAATCGGCACAAACGTGACCGTTAACTTGAAATTCAATGCGCTCGCCGATCATTTTCCGTTTATCGGTGTGGCTGTCTGGGTGGCGATATTGATTTCAATCCCCATGCGTCGGCCAGACTGGGAGATATTGCCTGATGCCGGAAAAGGCGCGATCTTTTTGTTGTCACTGGTAACTTGCGCGTCGATGATGCCGGTTGAGGAATTGCCGATTGCATCATGGCAAAGCGCGCTTGGGTTAGGCTTTGTTTCCGCCGTATTCGACAACATTCCACTTACTGCACTCGCGATCAAGCAGGGCGGCTACGACTGGGGATTTCTCGCCTATGCAGTCGGCTTTGGTGGATCGATGATCTGGTTCGGCTCTTCGGCGGGGGTGGCGCTGGTGAGCATGTACCCCGAAGGAAAGTCAGTGGGTCTTTGGCTAAAGCACGGCTGGCATGTCGCGCTTGCCTATGTGATCGGCTTCTTTGTGATGCTTGCGGTGCTGGGCTGGCGTGCGGATGCGCCGATCAAGAAGCCTGGTGTTGCCCCGGTGGTCTCGACCGTTCCGGCAGCACGACCATAAACGGCCTTGCCAATAAAATTCACGCAATGCGCGGCGGTAGTTCGGCAGTCGCCGCTCTTAGTGCCGTGCTGCACCGCACAATCTCATTTGAATAAAAACGATTGCGACATTTTATTGACGCATACCTATTGCGTAACGAATGAGGGGCGACTAGCATCTAAGACTGCGTTCGCGGGGCGGAATGAATTCACGCGCGCTGGTTAAACATGTCGCACCACAAACACCACAATTCAAAATCTGGAGGATGTATGACTGAAAAAATCAAATCGACCGATACGCCGGTGAAAAGCAAACCAGCGCGACGTAATTTCCTGGCCGGTAGTGCGGCGGCGGCGGGCGCAGCGATTACCGGCTTCCCGATGATCGCCAAGGCACAAACCACCACCACGCTGCGCTTCCAGTCGACCTGGCCGGCCAAGGACATCTTCCACGAATATGCCAATGACTTTGCCAAAAGGGTCAACGACATGGCCGGTGGCAAGCTTAAAATTGAAGTGCTGCCATCAGGTTCAGTTGTGCCCGCGTTTCAGTTGCTCGAAGCGGTGAACAAAGGCACCCTGGACGGCGGTCACGGCGTGGTGGCTTATCACTACGGCAAACAATCAGCGCTCGCGCTGTGGGGATCAGGTCCCGCCTTTGGCATGGATCCCAATATGGTTCTGGCGTGGCACAACTACGGCGGCGGCAAAGCGTTGCTCGAAGAAATCTACAAGTCGATCAACATGGACGTCGTGTCCTATTTGTACGGCCCCATGCCCACCCAGCCTTTTGGCTGGTTCAAGAAGCCCATCTCAAACGTGGCCCAACTGAAGGGCGTGAAATTCCGTACCGTTGGCTTGGCCGTTGACATGTATACCGACATGGGCGCTGCGGTGAATCCATTGCCAGGCGGCGAAATCATTCCGGCGCTGGATCGTGGTCTGCTTGATGCGGCCGAGTTCAACAACGCCACTTCTGATCGCCTGCTGGGCTTCCCGGATGTGACGAAGAACTGCATGTTGCAGTCGTTCCACCAGTCGGGCGAGCAGTTCGAGATTCTGTTCAACAAAGGCAAGTACAACGCGCTGCCCGCTGACCTCAGGGCGATGATCGACTACGCCGTGCAGGCCTCCAGCGCCGACATGAGCTGGAAGGCGATTGACCGCAACTCGCAGGACTACATTGAGCTCAAAAAACAGGGCATCAAGTTCTACAAAACACCGGACGCGATCCTTCAGGCGCAACTGGTTTCGTGGGACAAAATCATCGCCAAAAAAGGCGGCGAGAATGCGCTGTTCCAGAAGGTGATCGACTCACAAAAAGCTTATGCACAGCGCGCCAGCCAATGGCAGAACGACTATATGGTCGATTTCAAGATGGCCTACAATCATTACTTCGCCAAGGGTGCCAAGAAGGCGTAAAGGCCTGCGGGTTATCGCAGATGTCTGCTCATGCCAGCCACACCGGGTAACCGGGTGGCTGGTTTGTTTTTTTCGGGAGGGGAAAAATGAACGTACAAACGCTGCTGCACACGGCTGACGGCATCAGCACTTGGGTGGGCAAGGCTTTCTCGTGGCTCATCGTGGTGCTGATGTTGGTGGTCGTCGCCGAGGTCTTCAAACGTTATGCGCTCAATGCCCCCACTGCGTGGGTGTTCGATGCTAGCAATATGCTCTACGGGACTTTATTCATGATGGGCGGTGCCTATACGCTGGCGCATGACGGCCATGTGCGCGGCGATTTTCTGTATGGCAGCTGGAAGCCGCGCAATCAGGCGCGCATGGATCTGGTGTTGTACATATTGTTTTTTCTACCTGGCATTGCCGCGCTGACCTGGGCTGGCTGGACCTATTTTCAGGATTCGCTGGCGATCCATGAACAAACCTTCAATGCGGATCCGCTGCCGGTATACCCGTTCAAATTTATGATTCCGCTGGCCGGCGCGATCGTGCTGATGCAGGGCATCGCCGAGATCATTCGCTGCATCGTCTGCATCAAAACCGGCGAATGGACACCGCGCTTGAAGGATGCCGAGGAGTCCGATGTTGTCGAACAGCAACTCGCGAGCAGCGAATATGTGGACGAAGAGGCTCGTCAATTGGCCATCGAAAAATCCAAAGGGATGAGGGGCTAATCATGATTATGAGCAATGCTGCACTGGGCATGACGATGTTGGGTCTCATCGTGGTCGTCATCATGATGGGGTTCCCCACCGCGTTCACGCTGATGGGGCTGGGCATGATGTTTGGCTTTATTGCCTTCTACGATCCCGCTACGCCGTGGCTGGATAACAAGATTTTCCCACTGATGGTGCAACGTGCCTTTGGTGCCATGAACAACGACGTGTTGCTGTCGATTCCGCTGTTCGTGCTGATGGGCTACATCATGGAACGCGGCGCGCTGGTGGATAAAATGTTCCACAGCGTGCAGCTCGCTTTTCGCAAGTTGCCCGGCTCATTGGCAGTGACCACATTGGTCATTTGCACCTTCTGGGGTATCGCCAGCGGGCTGGTCGGTGCGGTGGTGGTGCTGATGGGTGTAATTGCGATGCGGCCGATGCTTAACGCGGGTTACGACGTGCGGCTGGCCGCTGGTGTGATCACTGCAGGGGGCACGCTGGGCATCCTGATACCGCCCTCGGTGATGATTATTGTTTATGCTGCCGTGGCCGGCCAGTCTGTCGTCAAGCTGTACGCGGCTGCCATGTTCCCTGGCTTTTTCCTGGCTTTCCTGTACCTCGTTTACGTCATTGGCTGGTGCATGATCAATCCGAAGATCGCACCCAAATTGCCACCCGAGCAAATGAAGGCGCCGATCTCGCCATGGGTTGCGCATATTTCGGCAAGCTACTCGCGTTTTATGCTGCCTGCATTGCTGATGGCTCTGGTCTCGCCCGCGAAGGCGCTACGCAGCGGGGTTGAAGGCGTCAGCCTGAAATGGTGGCAGCTACTGGCGGCATTGACCCGCGCATTGGCGCTGGTCATTCTGGCGGTGGTCACGCTGGGTACGGTCTGGTGGTACGTGACCATTTATTCGCAAAAAGACAACGAGCCCGTGCCCGTCGTCGCCGAAAAGCTGGCGCAAAAATCAATGGCCGCAAGCCCCAACGTGCCAGCGCCGCCTGCACTGTCAGCCGCGGGCGGTCTCCAAGAGCCGCCGGCAGCAAGTGGTGGCCTTCAAGAGCCACCGACGACCGGCAGTGGCCTGCAAGAGCCACCAGCTGCCGATGGCGGGCTGCAGGCGCCACCCGGCTCTGGCGACCTGGCGGCGCCTCCCGGTGCCGCACCGGACGCGCCGAAGGTTTTGAAGGACGAGCCATTGCGCGACATGGGCGCCGGAGAAGACGCGGTCAACGCGCCGAAAACCGGGGCTGTGCCTGAGCAGTTCTACACGGGCTTCCTGATCACCTGCTTAGTGACGCTCGCATTGCTGGCTTACTACTACTGGAAATTCGACGCCGAGCAGTACGAGATCATTTCAATGCTGGTTCATTCGGTCGCGCCGCTGGCAATTCTTACCTTCGTGGTGCTTGGCGTGATCCTGTTCGGCATTACCACTGCCACTGAGTCGGCAGCGGTGGGGGCGGCGGGCGCCTTTCTGATGGCCTGGCAGGCTGGAACGCTGAACTTCGAGAAGATCAAACAAGCGGTGTTCCTCACCTCGAAAACTACCTCGATGGTGTGCTGGTTGTTCGTCGGCTCCGCGCTTTTCTCGGCGGTGTTCGCCATTCTGGGCGGGCAGCGTGTGGTGGAGACCTGGGTGCTGTCGATGGATTTGACGCCGCTACAATTCTTGCTGCTGTCTCAGGCGATCATCTTCGTGCTTGGCTGGCCGCTGGAATGGACTGAAATTCTGGTTATTTTCGTGCCGATCTTTCTGCCTCTGCTGGCGCACTTCCAAATTGACCCGATGCTCTGGGGCGTGCTGGTGTTCGTCAACTTGCAAGCGGCCTTCCTGTCGCCGCCGGTGGCGATGTCAGCTTTTTACCTGAAAGGGGTGTCGCCTGCGCACGTGACCATCAACCAGATATTTGCCGGCATGATGCCGTATATGATCATCGTCATTATCTGCATGGTGTTCATGTACATCTGGCCCGGTCTCACGTTGTGGCTGCCTAATTATCTTTACGGCGGCGGCAGCTAGAAACTTAAACAACACTCAGCGGGCCGCGTTGCGGCCCGCTGCTTTCGCGGTAAAGCCATGAAATCAAAAATACTGATTACCCGGCGGGTGTTTCCGGAAATTGTTGCTGCGCTATCGCAGCAATTCGACATCGACCATAACGAGAGCGATGACATCCTCACGGCAGACGCGTTGCGCGCACGCGCGCACGGTTCCGTCGGCATCGTTGCGTGCCTGACAGAAAAAATCGACGCCGCTTTTTTTGACGCCTGCCCCACGGTGAAGGTGGTGAGCAACATCGCGGTTGGCTACAACAACATTGATGTCGCCGAGGCGACGAAGCGCGGCGTGAAAGTCACCAACACGCCTGGTGTGCTCGACGACACCACGGCTGACCTCACGTTTGCGCTGTTGATGGCGACCGCAAGACGCATCACCGAAACCGAACGGCGCTTGCGCGATGGCGAATGGAAAAAAGGTTTCGCGCTGCAACAGTGGCTGGGTACTGACATTCATCACGCCTCGCTAGGCATCATCGGCATGGGTCGTATTGGGCAGACGATTGCGCGGCGTGCCTCGGGATTCGAGATGAAGGTCAGCTATCACAATCGCACCAGGCTCGATGCAGCTACCGAATCGCGTCTCGATGTTGAGCACAGGAGCAAAGAAGATATTTTGCGCGAAAGTGATTTTGTCGTGGTGATGGTGCCGTATTCACCCGCCACGCATCATCTGATCAAAGCGGAAGATCTGGTGCTGATGAAACCCACGGCGATTTTTATCAACACCGCGCGTGGTGGCGTGGTTGACGATATTGCATTGATTGCAGCATTGAAAGAAAACCGTATCGCCGGTGCCGGCGTCGATGTTTTTGAAGGCGAGCCAGCGCTGAATCCTGATTTTCTTAAACTAGACAATGTCGTGCTCACGCCGCACATCGGTAGCGCCACGCGCGCCACCCGCATGCGCATGGCCGCACTCGCGGCGGAAAATATCACGGCTGCATTGACAGGCAAAACGCCGCCAAATTTGGTCAATTAATTATTCTGGAGTACAACATGAAAATCGCATTCCTCGGCCTCGGCGTAATGGGCTACCCGATGGCCGGACATCTGCAAACAAAAGGGCACGCCGTTACCGTCTATAACCGCACCACAACAAAAGCAGAAGCCTGGGTCGCGCAGCACGGTGGCGCTCTCGGCAAAACGCCAGCCGACGCGGTGCGAGACGCCGATATGGTGATGATGTGCGTGGGCAATGACAATGACTTGTTGGACGTCGGCAGCTCGGCAATTGCCGCGATGAAATCGGCCACCATCCTCGTCGACCATACGACTGCCTCCGCGGATGTCGCGCGAAAACTTTATGCAGTGGCCAAACAAAAAGGCGTGCAGTTCATCGACGCGCCAGTGTCCGGCGGTCAGGCCGGTGCTGAAAAGGGCCAGCTCACGGTGATGTGCGGCGGTGACACGACTGCGTTTGAAAAAGCCAGGCCGGTCATCGACTGCTACGCCAAAGCCACCACACTGATGGGTGCGTCCGGTGCGGGGCAACTGACCAAGATGGTCAATCAGATCTGCATCGCGGGTCTGGTGCAGGCGCTGGCGGAAGGCCTGGCATTCGCAGAAAAGGCCGGGCTCGACGGCAATCTGGTGCTCGATGTCATCTCCAAAGGTGCGGCGCAATCATGGCAGATGGAGAATCGTGGCAGGACAATGTTGAAGCGCGAATTCAATTTCGGCTTTGCGGTCGACTGGATGCGTAAGGACTTGGGCATATGCATGTCGGAGGCCGCCCGTAACGGCGCAAAACTGCCCTTAACGGCTGCAATCGACGCTTTCTATGCTGAGGTACAGGCGGCAGGCGGACAACGCTTTGATACGTCGTCCTTGATTACGCGGCTGTAATCTTTGACAATGGTGATCCCACTGTCACGGGCAACTCAATGATCAAGCTCTATTATTCCCCCGGCGCCTGTTCCCTCGCGCCGCATATCGTTCTCGAAGAACTCGGCATCGCCTACGAGCCGGTGCTGGTTTCGTTGAAGGACGGCGAACACAAAAAAGCCGACTACCTCAAGGTCAATCCCAAGGCGCGCGTCCCGGCACTCAACGTCGACGGCAAAGTGCTGACCGAGAACGTGGCGATCCTCACCTACCTTGGCGGCGGCTACCCCGAGCGCGGCCTGTGGCCAAAGGAAACCTGGAAACAGGCTGAGGCGCTGTCGTTGATGTCATGGCTCGCGTCGAGTGTGCATGTGGCGTTTGCCGGCAATGTCCGGCCTGAACGCTATGCCAACGACGCGGTGGCCAAGGAGAATGTCAAGGCCAGTAGTCGCGAAACCTTGATCGCGTACTACGGCGATATTGAGAAGCTGCTCACCGGCAAAACTTTTGCCATGGGCGGGCAATATACCGTGTGCGACCCTTATTTGTTGGTGTTCTATCGCTGGGGTTATCGCGTCGGCCTCGACATGAAAACCCAGTATCCGCATTGGACCAAACATGCCATGCGCGTCGCCTCGCGGCCGACGGTGAAGCGGGTGTTTGAGGATGAGGGCATCGAGCTGGATCGTTAGCAGTTGTCATTTCGAACCCGGTTTCATCGGGTGAGAAATCTGCTGTTTGCGTCGCTGTGCAGAAGCGGACTTTTCGCGTCGCTTGAAATACCTGCGCGTCAATCCAAGTCCCGCACAAAATGTTGTGCGCAACATTAAAAACTAGCACTGACGCGCTTCGCAGACCGAAAATGCCTGAAACGCCTCTACAGTGCTAGTGTTTTGTCTTTTTTATCTATAGCAGCAATGTGCGACGTTCAGCCCGCGTAAAATGCGCGCTCTATGTCCGAACCACGATTGATTCTCGACGATGTGCTGCTGGCGGACCGCGGCAGGCTCATCGCACTCTCCAAAAAATGCCGCGAACTTGCACGCGCGGGCAAGTCGCATGACGAAGCAGATCAGCGGCTGGTGGATGCGCAGGCCGCTGCGCGCGAAAAGTTCGCCGCACGCATGCAACGCCACGCCGTCATCGCGTCGCCCACCTTCGACGACGCGTTGCCGATTGCCGAGCGGCGCAAAGAAATCGCCGCGCTGATTGAAAAAAATCAGGTCGTTATCCTGTGCGGCGAAACCGGCTCCGGCAAAACCACGCAGCTTCCTAAAATTTGCCTCGAACTCGGTCGCGGCATTCACGGCATGATCGGCTGCACGCAGCCACGCCGCATCGCCGCGCGCAGTCTGGCGACCCGGCTCGCGCATGAGTTGAAGCAGTCGGGCACGCACGCGGTCGGCTACAAAATTCGGTTCAATGATCGCACCGACGACACGACGTTTGTGAAGGTGATGACCGACGGAATACTGTTGGCAGAAACCCACAGCGATCACGCCTTGTGGAAATACGACACGCTGATCATTGATGAAGCACACGAGCGTAGCCTCAACATTGATTTTCTGTTGGGCTATGTGAAGCAGCTCGCGGTGAAGCGGCCGGAATTGAAAATTATTATTACTTCGGCAACGATTGATCCGCAGCGGTTTTCGAAGCACTTTGCATCTGCGGTTGCCCTCGCTCCCCTCTCCCCCTTCCAGCTTCGCTCCCCTCGCTTCGCTCTCCCCGCAAACGGGAGTGGGGAGAAAACCCTGCCAAACGCCACAGAGATAGTAGGCGCTCCGATCATCGAAGTCTCTGGTCGCACCTATCCCGTCGAGGTGCGCTACCGCCCCGAGCATTTCCTCGACGAAAGTGACGACGCTGTACCCATTGAGGACGCGGTACTAAAAGCCGTTGATGAATTATTTCTCGACACCAGCGAAGGCGACGTGCTGGTATTTCTTCCCGGTGAGCGCGAGATCCGCGACTGCGATGAGGCGTTGCGTAAACATCATCCGGCGCATACGGAAATTCTGCCGTTGTATTCGCGCCTGTCGAATGCCGAGCAGGATCGGGTATTTCAGCCATCCAATCGCCGCCGCATCGTGCTCGCAACCAACGTCGCTGAAACTTCACTTACCGTGCCGGGCATCCGCTACGTGGTCGACACCGGTGTGGCGCGCATTCACCGCTACTCGCCGCGCAGCAAAATAAATTTGTTGCAGATCGAGCCGATTTCCCAGGCGTCCGCCAAACAGCGTTCGGGTCGCTGCGGGCGGGTGAGTGCGGGCATCGCGATTCGTTTGTACAGTGAGGAAGACTTCAACGCGCGCCTGGCATTCACCACGCCGGAAATTTTACGCACCTCATTGGCTGACGTGATTTTGCGCATGAAGTCGCTGGGGCTCGGTGACGTGGAAAATTTCCCGTTCATCGAGCCGCCAAGCGCGCGGATGATCGAGGACGGCTATCGGCAGTTGTTCGAATTAGGTGCCGTCGACGATAACAAGGCTCTCACTACGCTCGGCTGGAAGCTCGCCAAATTTCCTGTTGATCCGGCCATCGCCCGCATGCTGATCGCGGCCGAACGTGAAGGCGCGCTGAAAGAAGTGCTCATCATTGCTTCGGCACTGTCGGTGCAGGATCCGCGCAATCGGCCACACGACAAGCAGCAGGAAGCCACACTCGCCCACGAAAAATTCGTCCATCCGCAATCGGAGTTTTTGAGCTTCGTAAAACTTTGGGAATTCTATGAGGAAGCGTCGAAGCACAAAAAGTCGCATCGCAAATTTGACCAGATGCTGCACGCACAATTTCTTTCGCCGTTGCGGATGCGCGAGTGGCGCGATGTGCATGCGCAGTTGACGGAGGTGTGTGCGGGGGCGGGGATGCGGATGGCGGCACAAAAGGCGCCCCATCCCAACCTTGCCCCGCAAGCGAGGGAAGGAGCAGAAACACAGCGAGCTCGCGGACATAA
>JANMPY010000299.1:0-6795 GCA_031370095.1 Betaproteobacteria bacterium | reverse complement strand
GGGTGAGGAATCTGCTTTTCAATTTCAGGAGAAAAAGCAGATTTCTCTCTTGGTTCGAAATGACAGCGGTGTTTTTTGTTAAGGTAGTGCCATTAAGGGCAGACACCAGTTGATCATCGAGGTACCGAAAGCGTCATGAGGGACAGCGACCATTCGAAAACAAGCGTCAGACCTCAAGGGAACGCAGCATCTGCAATTTCATGTTTACGCTTTCTTGCTGACTGTCGGCATCGGCACCATCACCGCCTGCCCTGGCTGCGTACACCCGGTATCGCAGCATCGCCCTGGCTGACGGTTGCGAGTGATGGCGCGCGTCTCGTCGTGCAGCACACCGCGATCAAGCAGACGCTCAACGAGGTCAACCTTGCTGCCCACCGGGTAGTTACGCCAGATTTCCTGCTTCATCGCGGCAGGTGAGCCGCCGCCGTGAAGGCTGATGACCGAGTACCAGCCGCCCTGATAGGACGCGGTCAGGTCTTCCACGAAACGCGCCACTTCGATGCGCTTGTCGTAGGGCACGGCGGGGTTCGCGCGCAACACTTCGGCGAGTGTCGCTGCGGTCGCGGGATTGTGATCTTCGTCCGGCCCCGGCAGCGCCACGATCAGGCCGCCGGAGACTTCGTGCGCCAGCCGGTGCATATCGTAGATTTGGGTTGCCAGTAACAACTTGCCGATATTGGCGAACACCGGCTCGGGCATGAAGCTGCCGCTGTATTCGTCGCGGGTGCCGTAGACACTCGCCGCGACACCGCAGGCGAAGAATCCCTCGGTGATCTTGATGAGCTCGACCATCGGCTCGCGCAGGTTGCTGTTTTCGCCCGGATCAAATCCGTTCGCCTCGCACATCAAGGCACCCGCACCGATCAGCAAATCGCCGAAACCTGCACGCGCACCGATGCAGCTATGGCGGTGGTGCGTCGCGTAGTTGTAGGTCAGCGCGCCGGAGTGCTCCCATTCACCGGCGTAAAACACGCGCTCCCACGGCACGAAAACTTTGTTGAAAATCACCACGCCGGTCGATTGTCCGTAGCGCCGCGAAAATAATGCCGCGCCGTGCTCGACTTTTTCGCCGGGCCTGCCCGCTGGTCGCGCGACGATGGTGATGCCGGGCGCGTCGACCGGCACCGCGCAGCACACCGCGAAATCGGCATCTTCCCTGGCCATATTGCGACACGGCATCACCAGAAACTCGTGCATATAGGGCGCGCCGGTGACGATTGCCTTGGTGCCCGAAATGACAATACCTTTGCCGTTGCGCTCAACGATGTGGACGTAGGTATCCAGGTTCGCCTGTTGGTGTGGTCGCTTCGAGCGGTCGCCCTTGGCATCGGTCATCGCGATGCCGAGTGACAGATCTTCGTCCTGTACCCGCTGCAGATAGGCCGCAAAGCGTGCGCTGTGCTCAGTGCTGCCGCGTGCGTCGTCGATGCGTGCGCTGACCTGCTTAATGGCGTTTAGCGCGTCGTGCGCCAGATAGCGCTGCGCGCAGCCGGTTTCCTGGCAAAGGAGCCGCACCGCTTCGAGCTTGTTCAGCAGGTCGCCAGCGGACTCGTTGATATGCAGCATGCGATTGACTGTTTTGCCGCTCCACGATTGCACCGCCGTCATGAGTGGCGCCATCGCGGCATCATGCGCAAAGTCATAAGTCACGCCGAGTGCATTGATGCCCGGCTGCAGGCTTCGCGCATCCACCACCGAATCGATTAACTGTCCATCGACATAGACTACAGGTTTGTAGCGGCGCAGTGACTCGCGATAGTCGGCCGAGGTCATCAAGTTTGCAGGCAGCGTTGCAGCGGGCAGGGCAGCGTTCATCATCAATTCCTTCAGTGGTTCGTTACTGATTTGACCACCGTTCAATTATTTTTTCAAATGTATACTTTACCGATGACGAGTTTAATCGACCCGCGCCAATCCGTTCTCGTGCTGGTGGACTATCAGCAGCGGTTGTTGCCGGCCATCCATCGTGGTGCCGAGGTGGTGGCGCATGCAACGCGACTGGCCGATGTTGCGAAGGCGTTGGGCATACCTGTCATCGGCACGGAGGAAAATCCGCAGGGTCTCGGGCCGAATGCAGACGCGATCCGAACGCGTTGCGATACGACAATTTCAAAAATGCATTTCGATGCCTGTGAAGATGGACTGCTCGATCTCCTGCGTGGTGCCCACGATACGCGTGCCAGAGACATCGTCATCGCCGGTTGCGAGGCGCACGTGTGCATGCTCCAGACTGCGCTCGGTTTGTTGCAGGCGGGCTTCAACGTGTGGGTGGTGGCAGAGGCGAGCGGCTCGCGGTCAGCGGAAAATCATCATCTCGCGATTGAGCGTTTGCGTGAGATGGGGGCCTGCATCGTGAGCGTGGAAATGGTCGCGTTCGAATGGCTGCGCTCCTGCGAGCATGCGTGCTTCAAGCGCGTGTTGGCGTTGCTGAAATAACCGGACTAGCCTGACGTATTCCCGTCGGCATTAGCCGACAACATCCGGTACGCGTGGTAAAGCCGCTGCGCCATCGTGAAGGCGATGACGCCGACGAAAACCCAGGTCCACATCACCAGCCGTGCGCTATCCAGAATCATCAATGAAAAGCAAATGAATGCTTCGGTACGCTCGCCCAAACCGGGCGCGTAGTGAAAAGATTTGATCGACTGATTTGCAACGGCAGCACCAATCGATAAAAACAGCGACATCGCGATGGCAATGATGCCCGCAAGGATGACCAATGTGAAACGTGCGTCAGGAAAAGCGTAAGCGAGTGCAGCGATCATCGCCACTTCCACGACGCGATCAAACGTGATGTCGAGAATTGCGCCCAGCGGGCTCGGCTTGGTGAGACGCGCGAGTGTCCCGTCGGCCGCGTCGATTAGGCCGGACAGCCACAGCACAATAAAGCCGGCAACCGCGTGCCCGCGCATTACCAGCAGCGCTGCAGCAACGCCGACCAACATGCCAATAAATGTAAGTGTGTTGGCACTAATCCCAATCCGCAAACAGGTACGGGCAATGCCATCGAGAATTGGCTGAATGTATTTGCGTGCGTTGGTATCGAGCATTTTTTCGCTTGGCGAATTTCGGGAAGGGTTAGTTTAGTGCTTCCTTTTGATGCCGACTTAACCGAGTGTTCGCGCGCACTCTGTTGGCAGCATCCCACAACCCGGCCCTTGTGGCTGCTCCTCCGCCGAATGGAAAAAGAACTAATGGACGCATAAAAAATAAGGGCACCACTTGGTGCCCTTGCTAATTTCTGGCGTCGAGGAGTGGGTCAGGCCCACGTCGGTTGGATATCGATTTTCCTCTCGGGGGAGTTACGCCCCAAGCCAGAGGTCCCAGGAGTGCGCCTGGTTTTAAGTCGTTTCGTCCAGCGGTGTGACGTTTGTTTTGCCTGAATCTGTTGTTATTGGATGCATTCATTCTGTTCTCCGCCTGCGCTGCTGTCAGTGAACTGGCGCACAAAGTTTCGCCCTGTGACAGTTGTTCACAATGTGCCTTACTTGCAAAGTCCAAGGATGCGCTCCTCGGCAGTGCATTTGCTCGGCGGTTTTTTTAGTGATCGTGCCGCCGTGTCGGATGACCTGCCTGAGCAGGCGCGCAGCTCTCGCGACGTAACGGGATAATATGTCCAGCCTGGGGCGAGGGTCGGCAATGCCAGACTGACTTCTCGCCATTTGGGATGACCCTGCGCTTGCAATGTCGGGAAATTTTTACAGAGCGAGCGGGCGAATTGCGCCATGTGGTCGACCGTGCCTTTGAGGTTGTAGTCATAGGTCACCAGAAACGCACCGACGGCAATCGTCGTGAAATTTTCGGTGAGCAGATTCGGGTAGCTGGTGGTCGTGACCGTGGCCGAAGAATAAACAGTGAGCGGCTGTTTGCTGGTCGGATGATTGGGGTCAAATTTCAGCAGTTTGATGAATTTCTGCGCTTCGGGCTTCATGTTGGCGATCAGCGGTGCCGGTTGCCCGGCCGCGACGACAACAACATCGACAGATTTGTCGGAGATCAGCTTGACCAGCGCTTCTTCGTTGGAGAGAAAGCTCGCGTTGGATTCCGGCACCGGCCCGTTGAACATCATCCGGTAAAGCGTGTGCGTGATCAGCGCCGCGCCACTGCCCACCAAGCCGCCATTGATCTTTGCGCTTTTGATGTCATGCAAATAATTCATTTCTGAATCCGCGCGGACGATGTAATGAATCTCGGTGTTGTATAGCGGCAGGATCACGCGCAAGGGCTTGATGATGGTAGCCGCTTCGGAATTACCGCCGGCCGATCGATCCAGAAACGCCTGATAAACGTCTGCTTGCACGACCGCAAACTTTACGCCGGGCTCGAAGCGCAGCTGCTTCACATTCGCCGCCGAGCCCGACGTAGGCAGTACCTCAAGGCTGATATCGGCCGTGGGTGCGACAAATTTCGCAAGGTCGGCGCCGATGGCGAAATAGGTGCCTTTTTCGGACGCCGTGGCGATTTTGTATTCAGCCACGGCCAGTGCATTCGGACTCGATAGCAACGAGGTCGCTACGAAGAATATTCCCGCGACGGATTTGGCGGCGGGGAGAATTGTGATGCTTTTGTTTTTAGTCATGTGATTATTTCCCTTTTGTTGGTGTCGGGTTACACAGGCCCAGTGCGGCGATGGCTTCGGTACATGCATTTATTGGGGGCGCTTTTTTCTCGATGCCACTTTTCGGTTCGGCGGCGGTCTCTGGCGGATTCGCCGTTGACGATGGTACGGCGCGTCGGTTGCCGCGCTGCCGCGCAACGACCGCTGGTGGCTCGATAGTGGCTGTCGCTGGCGGCGCAGCGGCCTTGCTGCTCTCAGCTGGCAGTACAGGCGCAGTCTGGCCGGGCGGGATACTGAGCGTTGTCGCAGGCGGTATCGTGGCGGGTGCGAGCTTGTTGATCGCGCCAATGCTTGCGCCGGGGTCACTCGCTTTGACGGGCGCAATGGCGCGATTGACGTTGTCGACGGGTAATTTTCGATCCGGATCGATGCGTTGGCGATAGGCAAAAAAAGCGGCGGATGTGAACGCGGCGAAAATGATCAACACGACGAACAGCGGCTGCCGCTGGCGTGCTGGTGGCGGCGTGTCTGTCGGTGTAGCCTTTGCCGCTGCTGCATCGATTGCGTCCGGCGCCGCAGCAGGCAGGCGCTGCACCAGTATCTCGGTGGTCTCGCGCAATTCGCCGTGGCACTGATAGCAAGACTTGGCGGTCTTATCGTTTACCGCACCGCAAGTGGGGCAGGGCACGAGATGCATTTGCGCGCCGCAGCCGACACAGAACCGCGCGTCGGCATGGTTCAGGCGTTCGCAGTACTGACATAACGTCATCGATTCGGTCAGCGGCATGGGTAAATCTTCATTAAGAGTGGCTCCTTTCGCGAAATACCAATTGATTGGTGTGGCGTGGCTTGCTCGCAGCGCGACTTTCAGGAAAGTGTCGCGCATGTAACAATTATGCGCCACGCTTTGCCAAGGCTCAATGGCAGGCACATTCTGCGCCGAACACGCCTTCCCCTCCCGCAGCGCCTCGTGTGCCGGTACAATACGTATTCCGTCCATATTTCGTAACCAGCACCCGCTCTTTCGGCTACCGCTGTCGCCAGCCGTGCTTTCCACTGCGCCACTGCAAATCCTCAAGGGCCTTTCTTCGTAAGGCTGTCTGAATGTCCTTCGCTGCACTTAATCTGATCCCCGAACTTCTTCGCGCTGTCGATGCGCAAGGCTATACCGAGCCCACGCCCATCCAGGCCAAAGCGATCCCCGCGATCCTCGAAGGTCGCGACATCATGGGCTGCGCACAGACCGGTACCGGCAAAACTGCCAGCTTCACGCTGCCGCTGCTGCAACTATTGGCTCCGCATGCGAGCAGCTCATCCTCGCCCGCGCGCCACCCGGTGCGGGCACTGGTGCTGGTGCCCACCCGTGAGCTCGCAGCCCAGGTGGAAGAGTCGGTTCGCACTTACAGCAAATATTTACCGCTGCGCGCGGCGGTGGTTTATGGCGGCATCGATATCAAGCCGCAGATCAAGGCGCTGCACGGTGGCGTCGAAATCGTGGTGGCGACACCAGGTCGGCTGCTCGATCATCTCCAGCAAAAAAGTATCAACCTCTCGCAGGTCAGCATTCTCGTGCTCGACGAGGCGGATCGCATGCTCGACATGGGTTTCATGCCGGACATTGAACGCATCCTCGCGGTGCTGCCGCCGGTTCGACAAAATCTGCTTTTTTCAGCAACGTTTTCCAACGAGATCAAGCGGCTCGCCGAGCAATTCATGCGCAGCCCGACCATGATCGAAGTTGCGCGTCGCAATGCACCTGCCGAGCTGGTCTCGCATCAGGTATTCGAAGTCGCTGGTGCGAAAAAAGCCGCGCTGCTCGCACATCTGGTGCGCTCGCGCGACATGAAACAGGTATTGATTTTTACGCGCATGAAACGTGACGCGGATCGCGTCGCCAGGCAACTGCAAAAAGACGGCTTGCCTGCTACTGCGATCCACAGCGACCGTAGCCAAAGCGAACGTACACAGGCGCTGGATGAATTCAAGCAAGGCAAATCGGCGATCCTCGTCGCCACCGATATCGCCGCGCGTGGCCTCGACATTGATTCGCTGCCGTTCGTGATCAATTACGAATTGCCACACACGCCCGAAGACTACGTGCATCGTATTGGTCGTACCGGTCGTGCGGGCACGCCCGGCGAAGCGATATCGCTGGTCAGCCCTGAAGAAATGGAATTTTTGTCACGAATCGAAAAGCTGCTCAAACGCGATATCCCGCGCGTCGCCGCGCCGGAAAT
>JANMPY010000204.1:0-4388 GCA_031370095.1 Betaproteobacteria bacterium | reverse complement strand
CTCGAAAGTGCCGCCAAGGCCGAGGCACTTGGTCTCGGTGGCGACAAGATTATTTTGAGCTGCAAAGTGAGCGCCGTGCAGGATCTGATCGCGGTGTATCGCGACCTCGCGCGCCGCTGCGATTATCCCTTGCATCTCGGCCTTACCGAGGCAGGCATGGGCAGCAAGGGCATCGTCGCCTCGACGGCGGCGCTCGGTGTGTTGCTACAAGAAGGCATCGGCGACACTATTCGTATTTCGCTCACACCAGAGCCGGGCGGCGACCGCACCAGAGAAGTCATCGTCGCACAAGAGATTTTGCAGACCATGGGCTTGCGCGCGTTCACGCCGATGGTGGCGGCGTGCCCCGGCTGCGGGCGTACCACCAGCACTTTTTTCCAGGAGCTTGCAGACAAGATTCAGACTTATCTGCGCAATCAAATGCCGGTGTGGAAATCAAAATATCCTGGCGTCGAAGAAATGCACGTCGCGGTAATGGGCTGCGTGGTCAACGGCCCGGGCGAATCGAAACTCGCCAACATCGGCATCTCGCTGCCGGGCTCGGGTGAGCGGCCGGTGGCACCGGTGTATATCGACGGTGAAAAAGCGGTGACATTAAAGGGCGAGAATATCGCGGAAGAATTTCACGCGCTCGTCGACGAATATGTTGCCAAAACCTATGCGGTGGGTGCGGTGCGCACCGCGAAGTCGCGCAAAAAAGAAATTCCAATCAAGCAGATCGCTTAGCCGGTTGTGCAATGTTCCGGCTGATTTTCACCAGCGAAAAATAGATAAACTCTTTATCTGGCGGGGCTTTCAGGCACAAAATTCCCTGAAAGGCGCGCCAGTGCTGGCGTTTATCCCCGGAATTTTGCATTTGCTATCCGCCAAATGCGCCTGAAACCTGCGTTTATCGGTCAACAAATCGCACCTGTTTTGCGTTATTCGGAGTGGAAAGCCACTGTCTTAATATCGCGTTATGTGCGTTACCGCACAGCATCTTGCAGAGGACAAAGCGCAAGATTTGTAAGGCAGGGACGGAACGTTTTCCCAGATTGCGGTTCGAAAATCGTGATGATATTTTCACTGCGATGCGTCGCTACAGCAACGCATTTTCCGCATCGCATTCACAGCACTTATGCCGCCCATCAAATAGTTTGATCGTGCTTTAGTCGGCATTTACTTTGCTTTGTCACATCCATCCTGCATGATGTCAGGGTCACCCACAAGGAGACGGTATGAAATCGAACATGACATTTTTTGCAACGCGACTCGGTGACATCAACCGAGAACATTTGCGTGCGCATTTTCTGCAACTCGATGCGGAGGATCGTCACCTGCGCTTTGGTTCCTCGCTGAATGACAGCGCGATCATCCACTACGTCGATGGCATTGATTTCGAGCGTGATGAGGTTTACGCGGTGGCGGACGACGCGCAAACGATACTCGGTGTTGTTCACATCGCCGTCCTGCCACAGGAGGCCGAGCTGGGCCTCTCGGTGCTGGCAGCGGCACGCGGACAGGGCATCGGCAATGCACTGTTTGAGCGCGCGGTGATGCATTTGCGCAATCGTTGCGTGCGCCAAGTGTTGGTGCGCTGCCTGCATCAAAACGCCGCGATGATGCATCTTGCGCAAAAGCACGGCATGAAAATCCAGCAGGACGGTTCCGACCGCGAGGCGCGACTTGAATTGCCCGCCGCGACTTCTGGCACCTACATGCTCGAATGGCTGCATGACCGCCAGGCCCGCTACATTGGCAACGTGCGCGATACGACGCGAATCGGGCAATCGATGTTGAAAGTCATGCCGATGTTTCGGGGGCGCTAAATCGCACCGTGATCGCTACCATTCGAGTCATTGCCAGGTGTGCCGGGCAATGGATGAAATTTCCCGATTCGTCCATTCCAACTTAAAATAACGGCATGAAAATACCCAAACGGTTGCAACCGTTGCTCGAAGACGGCCTGATTGATGGCGTCGTGCGTCAACTCATGAGCGGCAAGGAAGCGATGGTGTTCGTCGTCGTTTGCGGCGAAGAAACGCGCTGCGCGAAGGTCTACAAGGAAGCCAACAAGCGCGCCTTTCGTCAGGCAGTCGATTACACCGAAAATCGCAAAACCAAAAATACCCGTCAGGCGCGCGCGATGGCAAAAGGCTCGCGCTTTGGTCGTGAGTCGCAGGAGGCTGCGTGGCAAAACGCCGAAGTCGATGCCTTGTACCGCCTGGCGGCAGCGGGCGTGCGGGTGCCTAAGCCGTACAATTTTCATGAAGGCGTGTTGCTGATGGAGCTGGTGACAGATGCCGACGGTAACGCAGCGCCGCGCTTGAACGATGTCGAATTCACGCCGGAAATTGCCATCAAATACCATCACGCCTTGATCGGTGAAGTGGTGCGCATGCTGTGCGCGGGCGTGATCCACGGCGACCTGAGTGAATTCAATATTCTCATCAGCGGCGACGGCCCGGTGATCATCGATCTGCCGCAAGCCGTTGACGCTGCGGGCAACAACCACGCGCAATCGATGCTCGAACGCGACGTGGCAAACCTGCGCAATTACTTCGGCCGATTTGCACCGGCTTTGCTGGTCACACAATACGGTCGCGAGATTTGGGCGCACTACGAGGCTGGAACGCTGACGCCAGATGCGGTTCTTACCGGACGTTTCGAGCGCAAGCAAAAAGCGGTTGATATGGATAGCGTGCTGCGCGAAATCGAGGACACACGCATGGAGGAAGCAGCACGGTTATTGCGGATGCAGGGCTAGTGTCAATAGTTGACGTCCGCAGATTAAACAACCCAACTGAAAGATATTAATGAACTCGAATTTTCCACGTCACGCCAAATTACATCAGCGCCGTCAGCTTGCTTCGCTTGCAGCGACGGTACTTCTGCTCGGTGCCTGCGCCAACAGCGGCCCAACGGTATCGCCCACGCTATCCAAAGAACGCATCGCCGAAATTCTTGCCAGCCCGGATCGCCGCGAGACAGATCGCACCAATGACATTCGACGGAAACCCGCCGACATGCTGGCCTTCATAGGCGTGCGACCGGGAATGGTGGCGCTCGACGTGGTGGCTGGCGGTGGCTACACGACCGAGCTGCTTGCGCGTGCCGTTGGGCCGACTGGACGTGTATACGGCCAAAGCGCGCCGCGCAATCCCACGCCACCACCGGTGCCATTGGCAACACCGGAAGGCAACAGCCATCCGAATTTAGCGGCGGCTCCGGTCACACCCGCACCAGCGCCAACCACCGCACCGGCACCGCGCCCGACATCCGCACAAATGCTGGCGGATCGCGCAAAGAACGCTGCGCTCACCAACATTATTGCCGTCGAACAAAAATACGACAATCCCGTTCCCAACGCGGTCGCGGCCAACACACTCGATCTCGTTACGCTGATGTTTAACTATCACGACCTCGTCTATCAACCGATCAACCGCGAGCAGATGAACAAGGCGATTTTCAATGCCTTGAAATCAGGCGGTTTGTACGTGATTGCCGATCATGCGGGCCGGGCGGGTACCGGCATTAGCGAGGCGAATACCCTGCATCGCATGGAAGAAGCGTTCCTGCGCAAGGAAATCGAGGCAGCAGGATTCAAGCTGGCGGAGGAAGGAAATTTTTTGCGCAACCCTGCGGATCCGCGCGATAAAAACACGCCAAATCCGCCGATGCCGAAGGATGAATTCGTGTTGAAGTTTGTGAAGCCTTAAACGCGGCGCAGTCGTGGCGCATTAGCTTCATCGAGCAATAAACAACCACACTCGCCCAGCCGAATCAAGCCTGCGACTTCACCACGCCCGCCAATATCGCTTCCACTTTTTCAAAGTCGGCTGGCTTCACCAGGTGATGATCAAACCCCGCGTCCCGCGAACGCTGCCGGGCGACTGCCTCTCCATATCCCGTCATCGCTACCAGCACGACGTTGGCAAGCGAAGATTCTTCACGCAGCCGCCTGGCAACATCAAAGCCGTTCATCCCCGGCAAGCCGATGTCCAGCAGCACGACATGCGGCCGATAGTCAAGCGCTGCGTCCACACCGGCCAAGCCGTCATGTACGGTTCGCACATCGTGGCCGGATAGTTGCAATAGCATCGTCAAGGTCTCTGCCGCATCGACACTGTCGTCAACCACCAGCACGCGCAACACTTGCGCGGTGGATGAGGTATTTGCCATCGGGACGACGGGCGACAACGCGGAACTTTGCACGACCGGAATGCGCACGACGAATTCGCTACCCTCACCCAAGGTACTCTGCGCGGTCACCGTCCCCTTATGCATTTCGACCAGCCGCTGTACCAGACACAGGCCAATGCCCAGCCCGCCTTGCGAACGATCCATTGACCGGTCAGCTTGGGTGAAAAGGTCGAACACATGTGGCAATAATTCGGCCGAGATGCCGA
>JANMPY010000187.1:0-3459 GCA_031370095.1 Betaproteobacteria bacterium | reverse complement strand
GCAAGACCATAAGCGCGCGACCATCATGGGCTCGCAGACGTTTGGCAAAGGTTCTGTGCAGACCATTTTGCCACTGGGCAATAACAGCGCCATCAAGCTGACCACCGCGCGTTACTACACGCCAAATGGTCGCTCCATTCAAGCCAAAGGTATTGCTCCTGACGTGAACGTCGACGACGGCTCGCAGCGGGTGGCGATGCGCGAGGCCGATCTTGACCGGCATTTGGTCGGAGACGACGAAAAGAAAGCTGCCGAATTATTGAAAGCCAAGCTTTTGGCCATTCCGGACGCGCCAGTATTACCGTCCGACAGGCAGGACAAGGATGGCAAGGCCAAAGGGTCGACGAGTAGCGTCTCGGGCCAACCTGTGAAAGCAGCGGCTGCCAGCGCGACCGACGCCGCAGCGGTTGATAGCAAACTCGACGAGAAGCTGGTCGAGTACAAACCTCTCAATGGCGTGGATGGAAAGCCCGTCGATTTCGTGTTGCAGCAGGCGATGAATCAATTGAAAGGTCTGCCGGTTGCGGCCAATCCGCGCGCGTTGATGGCTAGTGCCAGCAATGCAGTGATCGCACAAAAGCCGAAGCTGGACAAAGTGGAAAAAGCGGAGAAATCCGACAAGGTCACGAAGTAACGCTGCAAGGTTCAGCAACGGGCAACATCGGCTTGAAACAACCATGGATGATGAAGCACTGCTCCGCTATAGCCGACACATCCTGCTCAACGAGTTCGGCCTCGATGCGCAGCTGCGTCTGAGTCAATCCCGTGTGTTGGTGGTCGGTGCCGGCGGACTCGGCTCCGCAGCATTGATGTATCTCGCTTCGGCAGGCGTTGGGTGCATCGTCATTGCCGATGGCGACACGGTTGACCTGACCAATTTGCAGCGCCAAATCGTGCATCGCGAAGACACGATCGGGATGAACAAAGCGCTGTCCGCGCAACGCACGCTCCGCGCGATCAATTCAACCATTCGCGTCGATGTGATTGGGCAAAGGTTATCGGCAAAGGCGCTCGACGATGCGGTTCGAGATGCGGACATCGTCCTCGATTGCTCGGACAACTTCGCCACCCGTCATGCCTTGAACCGTGCCTGTGTTATGCACAAAAAACCGCTGGTGTCAGGTGCCGGCGTGCGCTTCGACGGACAGATCACCAGCTTCGATTTGCGCCGTGAAGACAGCCCGTGTTACCACTGCCTGTTCCCGGACCAGGCGGACGCAGAAGAAGAGCGTTGCGCCGTGATGGGCGTATTTGCGCCGCTGGTCGGCATTATCGGCACGATGCAGGCGGCAGAAGCGATTCGCTTGTTGACCGATATCGGCGAGCCGCTCACCGGGCGTTTGCTGATGCTTGATGGACGGTCACTTAATTGGCAAACAGTTAAGTTCCGTCGCGATAGCGATTGCGCAGTCTGCGCAGTGCATACGGAACCGATGGAAACGGATAAGCAGTTGAACAAAGTGAGGGTCGAAAAATATGAAACGACTAGCTGAAAATATATCGCACGGCATGCTGATTGCCTGCATGGCGTGTTTCGCAACCCTGTCCGGCGCACAAGATCTCTGGAAATACACCGATAAAAGCGGCAAGGTCACCTACTCCGACAAAGCGCCGAAGGATGGCG
The DNA here is from genome assembly GCA_031370095.1 of Betaproteobacteria bacterium. Lineage (GTDB taxonomy): Bacteria > Pseudomonadota > Gammaproteobacteria > Burkholderiales > Usitatibacteraceae > UKL13-2. The sequence goes on along the minus strand of JANMPY010000187.1, from coordinate 1,835 downwards.
AGCAGGCGGTACGCGTGATCACGGATACGACTGGTACGGTGCTTCCTGCAGCGAAAAATTTATACGACGGCCAGCCGCAGGGCAGCGCGGCGGTGAGCGCGCGTGCGGCGCAGCGCGAGGCGACGCGCGATAGTTACCGCAAAAATGTCGACACGGCGCGCGACGAATTGGCTGCGGCTAAAACAGCGCTGGAGAGCGGGCGTGAGGCGACGCAGGAGGAGCGCCAAATCGTGGTCGGACGCGGCAAGGACGGCCAGCCGACGGGTGCCAATTCGGTGATTCGCAAACCAGAATACGACGAACGCATCGCAGGCCTCGAAGCGGCGATCAAAAAGGCCGAAGAGAAAGTCACAAACGCGGAAAAAAACGCCCGCGACAATGCGCCAAAGTAACGCCCAACATGACGCCGATTTTGCCGTCAGACCGCCGCGATTTCCTCGAGCGCCCATCGCGGCTTGATGTTGAACGACGCGAAAGCATTTTTTAGCAACTCAGGATTTTCTTTGATTCGCATGGCGGCAGCGAATGCAATCATGGCACCATTATCGGTACACAAATCCAGCGGCGGGTAGTAGACCATCGCGCCGCGCCTTGTCGCGGCCTGGGTGAGTTTTTCGCGAAGCGATTTATTGGCACCGACACCGCCTGCGACCACCAAGCGTATCATGGCGTTGTCACGCAAAGCGGCCAATGATTTCGACACCAACACGTCAACGATGGCCGCCTGAAACGCGACCGCCACGTCCGCGCGCGCTTGGTTATCGAACGCGTTGTCGGCGTCCAATTTGCGTTTCAGCGTCAGCGCCGCCGTCTTTAAACCGCTAAAGCTGAAATCCAGATCGCCACTCGCAATCATCGGTCGCGGTAATTTGAAACGCGCGATGTTGCCTTTTTCTGCGAGCTTGCTCAATGCCGGTCCACCGGGATAGCTAAGCCCGAGCAGCGAGGCGGTTTTGTCGAAAGCTTCGCCCGCTGCGTCATCGACCGTTTCGCCAAGCAGTTTGTATTTGCCGACGCCAACCACGGCCATTAATTGCGTGTGGCCGCCCGACACCAGTAAAGCAATAAATGGGAAATCCGGACGCGGCTCGGACAGGAGCGGTGACAGCAAATGCCCTTCCAGATGATGAATGCCAATGACCGGTTTCCCGAGTGCCGCTCCTAGGCCAGCGGCGAAGCTGGTGCCGACCAAAAGCGCGCCGCCCAAGCCAGGCCCTTGGGTTACGGCGATCACGTCTATTTCTTTAAGTGAGCGCATGCTCTCTTTTATGACCGCCTCAATTAACGGAACAAGGCGGCGAATATGGTCGCGTGAGGCCAGCTCCGGCACAACACCTCCGTAGGCCGCGTGCATCTCGATTTGCGAATGCAGTCGGTGCGTCAACGCCCCGGACGCGCTATCGTAGAGCGCAACGCCGGTTTCGTCGCAGGAGGTTTCGATGCCGAGGATGAGCAAAAGAGGCTATTGAGGACTTGGCAAAATTGCCGTAAGTCGTTATTATATTGGGCTTTCTACCGTTACCGTTGGTGGAAAGAAAGCAGTTGGCAACACAACTTCAGACCCTCAATCCTCTGCAATGCATGATTGGTTGGGCATAACTAGAAAGGTATTTGAATGTTAGTCCGATTGAAAGAGAACGAACCGTTTGACGTCGCACTGCGCCGTTTCAAACGTGCAATTGAAAAGACCGGTCTGCTCACCGAGCTTCGTGCCCGTGAGTTTTACGAGAAGCCCACCGCCGAGCGTAAACGCAAACACGCCGCAGCCGTCAAGCGCCGTTTCAAGCGCCTGCGCAGCCAGATGTTGCCGCCCAAGCTCTACTAAATTTAGAATC
>JANMPY010000184.1:0-2347 GCA_031370095.1 Betaproteobacteria bacterium | reverse complement strand
TGTCGCGATACGGTGGCGGCTGACGATGATCAGGCGTTTGTCACGGGCAAATTCATGCATGGGCAATGCCTCTGCCTGAAGACTTGCATAGGTGCGATGCTTCATGACGGCGAACGCATTGGTGGTCGAGTTTATCCAACGCGCCTTGAAAACTGCCATGCTCGCGATTGCCTTGTGCGGCTCGGCATCGATGCCCGGCCCAAGCTCACCGCGGATGTCGACGAGGGTGACTGCGCGGCCAAAATAGTACGGCACGGAATTGTCCAGATATTGAAGGCTGAATATCGGCGCATCCGCGCCAACCGGTGTCGATTCGTTGATCGATTCGACGATGCGCTCGGCCGAGAAATGATCTTCCACCGACTCGAAGAACGCAAAGGCCAGCTGCCAAAATCCAAACGTGCCGGCAGCGATCACCAATAAGGCGCTTCTTCGCCGTCGTGTGCTGAGCAGCGCCAGTGCTGCCGCACCTGCACACGCGAGGCTTGTGGCAGCGACGACCAGCCACGGCAGCGCGAATATGGCTTCTTCGCCGAGCAATGCGAATTTTTGCCATCGCCCGATATTGAGAAACACCGCGATCAACAGCAACCCTGCGAGGAGCGAGGTCCACGCGGGCACCACGATTTTTTCCGACCGAAGATCGCGCAGCCAGCTTCCCAGCAACAGGGCAGTCGCGGGCAAGACGGGAATGATGTATGCGGGCAGCTTCGATTGCGACAGACTGAAAAATACCACCGTTGACAAAGTCCAAGCGAGGCAAAATTTCGCCGGTGAAAATGTTTTGGCGGGTGCGACCCAACTGCGCAGCGGTGAATTTTTTTCAAACACCGCCTGAACCAAAGATGGCGTCCACGGCAATGTGCCGAGCAGAATTACCGGAATGTAGTACCACCACGCGCCCGGGCGGGAATGTCCCGACTGCGCGAACCGGTCGATATGCTCGTGGATAAAAAAGAAATGAAAAAACTCCGGGTTTTCCAGTTGTACCGCCACCAGCCAGGGTGCCACCAAGGCAATGAAAATACAACCACCGGTTGCGGTGCGCAGCCGTTGCCACACGGCGAAGTCGCGTGTCCAGAGTGAGTATGTCACCAGCGCCAGTCCCGGCAACACCAGCGCGATCAAACCCTTGCTCAAAAAAGCCATCGCCAGCGCAACCCACGCAAACATCATCCAGCGGGATCTGTGCTTTTCAGTGCGTCCGTGTCGCTGCGCCAGCATGAACGCACAAAGTGCAAATGTGAGGAACGCCGACAGCGTCATGTCCAGCGTCAAAAACTGGCTACTAAGATAAAACGCCCAGCTACTGGCCAACACCAGCGCCGCTAATGCGCCGGCTCGCGCGCCGAGCAATTTGTTACCCGTGTACAACACCATCAACAGCGCCACAAAACCGAGCGCGGCCGGCGCAAGCCGCGCGGCCCACTCCTCCTGACCAAACAGCGAAAACGCGATTGCGGTCAGCCAATATTGGAGTGGCGGTTTCTCGAAGTATTTAAGGTCGTTCAGCCGCGGCGTGATCCAGTCGCCGCTGGCCAGCATTTCACGGGGAATCTCTGCGTACCGGCCTTCGTCGGGACTGAACAGTGCGCGCATGTCGAGCGTGCCGAACCAGCAAATCGCCACCAGCAAAATCACCAGCGAAGCCTTGAATACATACAGCCTGCGGACACTTGCGAAGCTTGTCCTGCTGGCAGGTATGGGTATTGAGATCATCGCTGCTCTCCTGTGGATCGGAACGGTAAGTCCACGCCTGTTGCCACCGCGAGTGTATGCCTATTTCGAAAACGGTTTTAGAAAGCGTTGACGTCATGAGCCGCCCGATATTCTGGTTGCTGCGGTGCGCGATTCTGCATGTTTTTTCAAGCCGACGTTTCAGAAATTGTCCGCAGCATGCCTGAAGCTCAGTGTACGGTGATGACGCGCGGCTGACGTGGATTTCTCAACCGTTAAATTATTGATCAGGGCGTTGGGCGGTTTCAACGATATTGATGACATCGATATTCGCAGCGCGTTTAAATGCGCTTTTCCCGTGCGCGTGAAAATGACAATCACTAGTACTGGTGCGGCTTTCAGGCAGAAATGCCGCCACGATGCCCGCCAAATGGCGATCTACGTTGATTTATCCTGGGCAGTTGGTTTCGGCTCGCGCTGCCGTGCTGCAGCGATCATGACCAACGCGACCACACAAAACAATATCCCCGCCACAAACGTAAACGATGCGCCGCGCCGATCCCAAATGAAACCCGCCGCACCGCTGGCAAACAGCAACGCGACGCCACTGACGAGATTGAAAAATCCGTACGCCGTGCCGCGCAAATCCTCCGGTGCCGTATCGGCGACC
>JANMPY010000182.1:0-4561 GCA_031370095.1 Betaproteobacteria bacterium | reverse complement strand
GTACGGCATCTCGCTCGGCGTAAAAGACATTATCGATGTGGCAGGCATGCCGACGGCCTGTGGCACACCGATTTATGCAGGCAATATCGCAAAACACGATGCAGCCTGCGTGACGCTGGCGAAAGCGGCGGGTGCCGTTGTCATCGGCAAAACCGCGACCACCGAATTGGCCGGCACCTATCCCGCCAAAACGCGCAACCCGCAAAATTCCGAGCACACACCGGGCGGATCGTCGTCCGGCTCGGCAGCGGCCGTGGCAGCCGGCATGGTACGCATCGCGATGGGCACACAGACAGCGGGCTCGGTGATCAGGCCTGCCGCATTTTGCGGGGTGGTGGGATTCAAACCGACATTCGGCCTGGTGCCACGCACCGGTGTCAAAGTGCAGTCTGAGACGCTCGATACCGTGGGCGTTTTCGCCCGCACAGTTGATGATGCTGCACTTTGGCTTGCCGCGATGACCGGTACGGTCGTAACGCGTGTGCAAAATATCGGCAAAGGGCCGCTGCGGATTTTGATCGTTGTCAACTTGATGGAACACGCCGAAGTCGATATGTCGGTGGCGGTTGCAGAAGCGGCCGAAACGCTTTCGTCTGCGGGTTTGAGCGTGCGCGAAACGCGTTTGCCAGCCGCCTTTGACGACGCCCAAGTTGATCAACGGATAATTCAAATTGCCGAGATGGCGCGTTGTTACACGACCGAGCATCAGCAACATCGGCATGCGTTAAGCGATGAGCTCGTCGCCATTCTTGACGAGGGTGCTGCCATTGCCACCGACACTTATCTGGCCGCATTGGCACGCACAGAAATTGCGCGCAGCAACGCTGCACAAACATTCGCCGACAGCGACGTCTGGCTCATGCCGTCCGCCACTGGCATTGCGCCAAAAGGCTTGACGTTCACCGGCGACCCGGTTTTCAATCGCCTCGCCAGCACGCTGCATTTACCCGCCGTCAACCTTCCCGTCTATCGCAGCAAAAAACGCATGCCGCTCGGCTTGCAGCTCGTCGGCGCGCGCATGCAGGACGAGAAATTACTCAGTGTGGCCAAACGCGTCATCGATATTTTGCGCAGCAACACGCATGACTGAGCGTGCGTCGGTGCGACTATTGGCCGATGTTCCCGACGTGATTGGCACGCTCGCGGTATGGTACAAAAAAGAGTGGGCTGCGTGGTTTAACGCGATGCCGCTGGCGGAAATTGAAGCTGATTTTCGCAACGTCGCAAACCGTGATCGCCTGCCCATTGCCTTGGTCGCGTTCGACGCCGCATCGCAAGTTTTGGGCGTGTGCTCGATTCGCGATGATCCATTCGAGCCCTACCCGCACGCGACGCCGTGGTTGCGCGGGCTGTATGTGCATGCGCCTTTTCGTGGGCGGGGTGTTGCTGAAGAATTGCTTGCTGCGGCCTGCGCGCATGCGGCGCGATTACAAATTGGCAAAATTTACGCGGCGACCCATTCGGCGGTGAGCACGTTTGAGCGCGCAGGATGGTTGGGATTCGATCAGGTTTCGCACGAGCGAGAGACGCTGACGATATTTGCAAAGCGCGTGGCGTAACGTATGGCGCTAACACTACCCCGACCGCATAGCGGCAAGCAGAACGCCATTTGACGCGGTTTCTCGGCCGAATACGGTCTGTATGCCTCGCCAGTGCTAGAGTTTGATTAAATGCTTGGCAAAGACGCGCACTGGTTTTGCGCCGTGATCAAGCTTTAAGAGCTTTTATTTGTTTGTCCCGTATGGCATCCTGCGTCGGTGACAGTCCAACAACTTCAACGATGAGAGGTCAACGATGGCTGGTTACTACGTATTGAAAAAGTCCGGGAAATCGGGCTACATGTTCAATCTCAAAGCGGGCAATCACGAAATTATCCTGACGAGCGAGACGTATACGGGCAAAGACGGCGCGCTAAACGGCATCGCATCGGTGCAAAAAAATTCGCCGGATGACGCACGATACGAACGCAAGACTGCCAAAGACAGCAGCACCTACTTCATTCTTGTCGCGACCAATGGCCAGACCATCGGAAAAAGCGAAATGTACAGCAGCGCATCCGCGCGCGACAAGGGCATTACGTCCGTCAAAACCAATGGCCCGACCAAGACTGTCAAAGAGCTTGAGTAGTTGATCGCCTCAATAAAGCGGTGCGGTTGATGATCACGTCAACCGCACCGCTTAAATTGACTGCTGGCGTCGTGCAAGCCTTCACGTAACGCAAAATTCAGGATTGCCGCGCACTTTGCTTTTTGCAGCGGCGGTCACCAGTCAACTCTCCCGCTGCTCCAACACAAACCCCGCGCCTCCGTCCCGTCCCAACACCTGCACCAAATACGGCATCACTTCCTGCAAGGTTTTATGCAGCGTCCACGGCGGATTGAGAATGAACAATCCGCTGCCGCGCATACCGAATCCATCCTCAGCGGGCGCGCAGACGGATAGCGAAAGGTGTAACCAACTTTTTGCGGGCAGCTTTTTCAGCGTGAGCGGAAGTCGCTGACTATCGGCGCGGGCAAGCTGCGGATACCAGAGCATATAGGTGCCGGTGGCGAAGCGGGTCAGCGCATCTTTTAGCGCGACGACGACGTTTGCGTAATCGGCTTTGTCCTCATACGAGGGATCGATCAACACCAAGCCACGGCGCGGCAATGGCGGCAAGACCGCTTTGAGCCCGGCGTAACCATCGGTGGCGGCGATGATGGTGCGGCGCTCAGCGGCTGCACCCAGCGCACGAAAATTATTCTGCAACAGTGCGCTGTCGCTGCTGTGGAGCTCGAATAAACGCAGTCGGTCCTGAGCACGCAGCAATCGTTGTGCGATCCACGGCGAGCCGGGATACGCGCACAACTTGCCATTGGGATTGAGTTCACGCACGAGCTTGACATATTCGCCGAGCGGCGCGGGCATGTCACCACGATTCCATAGCCTGTCGATGCCATCAACGTGCTCAGCGAGTTTGGTTACGTAGCCAGTATCGAGCGCATACACACCTGCACCAACGTAGGTGTCGATGACCCAGAACGGCGTTTCCTTCTGTCTCATGTGGCGCAACAATTGAACCAGCACAAAATGTTTGAGTACGTCTGCGTGGTTACCTGCGTGGAAGGCGTGGCGGTAGCTCAGCATGTTAAATGTCGTTCATGTCCATTCCCAAGGCGGTGAGGGTATCAGGAGTTTTGTGGCGATTAAAATTTGTCTGGCTGAAATTTCATGCACCCATGTGACAGTTCTGCATAATTTCACGAAATGCAAGCATCGGCGCGGATTTCAGACACAAATGCCTCCGGGAACTCCGCCAATGCTAGAGTTTCCCCACGCCGATCGCGATCAGCAAGTGCACAACGAGGAACCTGGTGGCCTTGCTCTCCCATGCCTTTCCGCTTATAATTTAAGGCTGTCTTGCAATTGCAGGGCGCAGTTACCGGTTCTCAACCGGCCCGTTATCCGTTGTCAACGGATTGTTCAGCTACCTAAAGCCAACAGGAGAGACAAATGGTCGTAATTCGTTTATCGCGCGGTGGCGCGAAGAATCGCCCTTTCTACAATATCGTCGTTGCTGACTCGCGCAATCCGCGTGATGGTCGCTTCGTCGAGCGCGTGGGTTTTTACAATCCGCTGGCTAAAGATGGCGAAGAAGCCATCCGCATCGCGATGGATCGCCTGACCTACTGGCAGGGTAAAGGCGCGCAGGCGTCCGATACCGTGATGCGTCTGGTCAAGACGCACGGCAAAAAAATCGCGCAAGTCTAAATTTTCGGCGCGGCTCATCCAAAATGAGCCGCTCTAAAACTAACGAAAAATGGATGACGTCGTCGTGATGGCACGCGTCGCTGGCGCATTCGGCATCAAGGGCTGGCTCAAACTCCACACCTTCACCGAATCGCCCGACAGTCTTGATGCGTATGCCTCGTGGCTGCTAAAAAGCGATAAAGGCTGGCAGGAATTTGAGTTGGAAGATTTCGCGGTCAACGTCAAAGGCGTGGTCGCGAAACTTAAAGGCTGCGATGATCGGTCGGCAGCGGAAAAACTCATCAAGTGCGATATTGGCATTCCGCGCGATGCGCTCGAAGATGCTGGTGAAGGTGAAGTTTTCTGGTTCGATTTGATCGGCTGCGATGTGGTGAATATTGCTGGCGAGAAATTAGGCAAGATTGAAACGCTGCTCGAAACCGGTGCCAACGATGTGCTGGTCGTGAAGATGGGAACAGAGGAAATACTGATTCCTTATCTGGACGATGTGGTGTTGAAAGTGGATCGTGAATCGAAGCTGGTCACGGTCAATTGGACGCAGGATTTTCAGTGACCAAGTTTTACAGCGTCATCAGCCTGTTTCCGGAGATGTTCGACGCGATTGCCGATTTTGGGGTGACGCGTCGCGGGCTGGATGAAAAAGCGTGGACGTTGCAATGTTTTAATCCACGCGAGTCTGCAGTGAACGCCTACAAGACCATCGATGACCGCCCTTACGGTAACAAACCCGGGATGGTGATGATGGCGGAGCCGTTGAACGCGGCGCTGGATGCGGCAGTAAAGCAGCAAGTTGCGGCTGGTGTGGCAAAAC
>JANMPY010000255.1:0-5110 GCA_031370095.1 Betaproteobacteria bacterium | reverse complement strand
GGCCAGGACGTCTATATTCCGAGCAAGAACGTTACTTGCATGGTGCTGCCGACCAATCAGGCGATTGCGCTCGACCGTAACAAGGGCGAGCTGATGCGTGTGACCAACGAAGAGCAGGCTTTCCATCCGATTTATCACTATGCGTTCATCGTCGATGCCGACGAGGGATTAATTGTGACCAACGTCGATACCTTTGCCGACGGTGAGCCGCGCAATAATTTCCTGAAGCGCGCGATCACCTGGAACGAAGGTGGCGTGTTGAAAGGCGCGCGGCATATCACCATGGGTGGTTACTATGCTTATGTTGCGACCGACGCAGGCTTGGTCATATTAAATCTCAACGATCCGCTCAAACCAGTCGTGGCTGCGACCTTGCCGCTGAAGGACATGCGCGCTTCCGCCCTGCAATTCCGCTATCTGTTTGTCACCACCGCAGACGGCATGCAGACAATCGATGTCACCAACCCATTGACGCCGACATTGGTCGGAACAGCGAACGTTGCGTTGGCGAACGCACGCGGAATCTATCTTGCCCGCACTTACGCTTATGTGGCCGCCGGAAAAGATGGCCTCGTCATCATTGACATCGAGAAGCCGCACGCGCCAGTTGAGCTGACGCGCTTCACGGCAGACGGAAAACTAAACGACGCACAGGATGTGATCGTCGGCTCGACCAACGCGTCGCTGTTCGCCTACGTTGCTGATGGCGTGAACGGGCTGAAAGTAATCCAGCTGACATCACCCGATTCGCAACCAAAATTTTACGGATTTTCGCCGGAGCCGAAGCCTCAGTTGATCGCCTGGCGTAAAACCAAATCAGCCGCGCTCTCGGTGGCCAAAGGTCTCGACCGCGACCGTGGCGCGGATGAAACCGGCGGGCAGATTGCGGTCTTCGGCCGCATCGGCTCCAGACCTTTTTCGGGTGACGAGATGGCAAGGTTCTACCGCAATCCAAATGGCACTTTGTGGGCGGTGAAAGACGAAATTGATCGGGCTGGGTTTGTCGACGCCAGACCTGCGGGAGTGAAAAAATGAAGCAATGGATAATGTGGTGCGGGGCACGACGGCTCGCATCAACATCTGTCGTGTTGGCGGGTTTGTTCGTCATGCCGCTTGTCGCGATCAACGCACAAACGGCGCGAGCACAAGCGCTGCCCTACCAATCGCCACACCAAACGCTCGGCACCGTGACCTGCGCGTCAAGCCTTTGCCACGGCTCGGTTCGCCTCTGGAAAGACTCGAACGTGCTGCAAAACGAATACCTCACCTGGTCGCGCATCGACAAGCATGCGCGCGCTTACAACGTACTGTTGAACGCGCGTTCGCAGCGCATCGCCAAAAACTTGAACCTCAAACAACCGGCCCACGAATCCAAAATCTGTCTCGACTGCCACGCACACGTGGTCCCTGCAGATCATCGCGGTGAGCGCTTCAAGCTCACTGACGGCGTCACCTGCGAAGCCTGTCATGGCCCGTCCGAAAAATGGGTCAAGACGCACGTCGAGCCCGGTGACTCAGCCACTGCGCAGCACGCCGCCAACATCGACGACGGCATGTATCCCACCTCCGACGCCGCCGCCCGCGCAAAGCTCTGTATGTCATGCCACTACGGTAATCAGGACAAGCTCGTTACCCACCGCATCATGGGTGCGGGACATCCGCGCATGAGCTTTGAGCTCGACACATTCACCGAGATTGCGCCAAAACATTTCGTGGTCGACAAAGACTATGGCGAGCGCAAGAAAATTTGGGATGGTGCAAAAACCTGGGCCATCGGTCAGGCACTGGCGGTGTCCGAAACCATGAATATTTTGGCTGATCCAAAACGCGGTCGCGACGGTGTGTTCCCGGAGCTGGTGCTGTTTGATTGCCACGCATGCCACCATCCGATGTCGGAAAACCGCTGGAAACCGAAGACCGCGTTTGGCCCCAGCATTTCACCCGGTCTGGTTCGTCTTAATGACTCAAACATGCTGATGCTGCGTGCCATCACGCGTGCCATCGATCCCAAATTGGGCGAACGCGTCGCTGCGCAAACGCAAAAACTGCATCGGGCAATCGCCGGTGAGGGCGACGCCTTTGCGGAGGCGGCGGCATTGAAAAAACTCGCGCAGGAAACCGTCCCCGTGATGTCGGCGACAACTTTTTCCAACCGAACAATGGGTGCCGTGCTGTCACAACTGATCGACGACGGTATTCAGGGCGCGTACAGCGATTACGCAGCGGCTGAACAGGCAACGCTGGCCATCGGCAGCGTCGGCTCGTACCTCGCCAAACAGGGCGCGATTTCTGCCCCGCAAAAATTTAACGCGAGCCTGAAAAAGCTCACGCTGTCCCTGGCCAAGGACGAGCAGTACAAGCCGCGTGAATTCGAAGCGCTGCTCAAAGATTTACGCAGCCAAACCGGTACGATCACGGTCGCCGCCAGCTCCACCACCGCAACGACCGCAGCAGCGCCAACGCCAGCAGGAGTAAAGCCATGAGTGACCAAGTTGATATTGCCATCATCGGCTCCGGGCCCGCCGGCATTTCGGCCGCAGGGCACGCTGCCGAGTTAAAGGTATCGCACGTCTTGCTGGAGGCACAAAAAAACCATTTCGCCGACACCATTTTCAAGTATCAAAAGGGCAAGCACGTGATGGCGGAGCCCGGCATCCTGCCGCTGCGCAGCCCACTCGATTTTGCCGCAGGTACACGCGAGAATATTCTCGGCATCTGGGATGAGCAACTCAAAAAGCACGGCGTCAACCTGCGCAATGGCGCTGAGGTGACTGCCATCAAAGGCGCGAAGGGCGACTTTCAAATCATGCTCGCCGATGGCGCGGAGGTGCGAGCCAAACACATTGTCCTGTCAATCGGCTTGCAAGGCAATTTGCGGAAGCTCGGTGTGGCCGGCGAAAATCTGCCGACCGTGCAATATCAGCTCGACGATCCGGATGAGTACGATGGCGAGACCATCATCGTCGTCGGTGCGGGCGATGCCGGGATTGAGAATGCATTGGCACTTGCCAAACAGAACCGCGTCATCCTCATCAATCGCATCGACGAATTCGTGCGCGTCAAAGACGGCAACATCGCGCTGATTCTCGCCGCTGATCGGGACGACAAAGTTGCGATCCGTTACAACACCACCGTCGAGCGCGTCGACGCCACGCCGGTGTCGGCGACAAATAAATTTCCGATGGCCTTCATCGCCAATACGCCGAAGGGTCAGGAAGTGATTGCCTGTCACCGCATCATCGCGCGGCTGGGCGCGATACCGCCGCGTAAACTGGTGGAGAGCTTCGGCATCACCTTCCCGAATGCCAATATGGACGCGGTGCCGGCGCTGTCATCGCACTACGAGTCGAACGTGCCGGGCATCTATGTCGTTGGCGCGCTCGGTGGCTACCCGCTCATCAAGCAAGCCATGAATCAGGGCTATGAGGCGATTGAATACATTCTCGGCAACGACGTGGAACCAGCCGACGAGCCGGTGTTGAAAGCGAAATTCAAGAACGTCAAAATCACCACCGTGTCGGAAGCGATTCTGCATATTCAAAAAAGCGTCCCGCTATTGTCGAGCCTTACGCAATTGCAGCTGCGCGAATTGCTGATGGAAAGCGAAATCCATCGCCCCGAGGAAGGCACTGTCGTTTTCAACCAGAACGACTACACCAATTCGTTTTATTCCATCGTCGAAGGCAGCGTCACTGTCGAGCTGATCGATCAAAAGGGCAAGCCCGTCAAGTTCGAGCTTAAGAAAGGCGAGTTCTTCGGCGAGATGGGTTTACTATCCGGCCGTCGTCGCACCGCGACCATCCGCGCAGGGCTGCGCACGCTGTTGCTTGAAACGCCGCGACGCAGCATGCTGAAGCTGCTGGCCTCGGTCGAGTCGGTTCGCAAAACGCTCGATGCAGTCATGATGAAACGTGCGGTACGCCAATATTTGTCGCAGACCATGCCTGATTCTGAGGTCGACTACCTCGTCGACAGCGCGTCGCTCAAGCGCTTCGCGGCAAACGACGTACTATTCAGCGAAGGCGACAAAGCCGACGGGCTTTACCTGATCCGGCGTGGTTCCGTCACCATCGCGCGGCAAATCGCAGGCAAGGAAATCGTCCTCTCCTACGTCGCCGCTGGCAACTATGTCGGCGAGATGGCCTTGCTGTCCGATGCGCCGCGATCAGCCACAGTGCGTGCGGCGGTGCCGACCGAGGTCATCATGCTCGAAGCGACACGATTCACCGAAGTCATGGCCTCGCACTCGACCATCCAGGCGCGCATGGGTGCGAAGTCGATGGAGCGCATCAAGATGAATGAGTCGATGGAAGCCAAATCGGATTCCGGCAATCTCATTTCGTTCCTGATGAAGCAGGGCTTGGGTGAAGCCACCGACGTGCTGTTGATCGACGAAGCCTTGTGCGTGCGCTGCGACAATTGCGAAAAAGCCTGCGCGGCTACCCACGACGGCACCTCACGCCTGAATCGCGAAGCGGGCCCGACCTATGCAGAGACCCACGTGCCGACATCGTGCCGTCACTGTGAGCATCCGCATTGCATGAAAGACTGCCCGCCCGACGCGATCAGGCGTTCGCCCAACGGCGAGGTATTCATCGCCGACACCTGCATCGGCTGCGGCAATTGCGAGCAGAATTGTCCCTACGGCGTGATCCAGATGGCGCCGCTTGATCCGGATCGGCGCAAGCCCAGCCTGCTGGTCTGGTTGTTGCTCGGGCTGGGCACCGAGCCGGGCATGGAGCAGCCAGTGCATGACCAGGCGCTGGCCAAGAAGGCGGTGAAGTGCGACATGTGCAAGGACCTGGCCGACGGACCGGCCTGCGTGCGCGCTTGCCCGACCGGGGCCGCCATCCGCATCAGCCCGGAGAAGTTCCTCGATTTTGCTTCCGCGCAGGCGGATGCCGACTAGCTCAAGTGGCCAGCGAACATTACCGATTGGTCATCCCTGGTCTAGACTGGGGAAAGCTGCGACGACGTATGGTGTCGGAATAGCCAGAGAGAATCCCGATGCGCGTGCTGCTGGTGGAAGATGAACCGTTGATCGCCGAATTCGTGGCCAAGGGCCTGCGTGAGTCCGGGCACAGCGTTGATCACGCCGCGACCGGACCGG
>JANMPY010000153.1:0-2633 GCA_031370095.1 Betaproteobacteria bacterium | reverse complement strand
GTGTGGTCACGTCGCTCACGACAAAATGATGCGGGTTTTGGATGCGGATTACGCTGGAGTATTATAGCGGCGCGTTGTTCACGATCAGCATAATCTGCTCTGCCAATGCGCCGAAATCATCTCTCAATTTGTCTCACCGATGCCTCTACTCGAACCCTCGCCTGAAGCCCCCGCGCCAGACGCAAACGACGCCATAACCATAGACCCACTCCCTGCCGCCGCGCGGATGGTTTCACCCGTCATCCAACTCATGCAAGACGTCGCAGCACGTGAACTAATGCCGCGATTCAAGCACGTCACGGCCGAGAAAAAACACGATGGCTCCATCGTTACCGAGGCGGATCGCATGGTGGAAGCCGCGTTGGCCGAAGCGCTGCCACGCATTTTCGATTGCCCGGTGCTCGGCGAAGAAATGGCGGAAGGCGCACAAAAAGAAATCTGGCGCGAGGCCGATTGGTGCTGGTGCGTGGATCCGCTCGACGGCACCGCAAATTTCGCCAGCGGCAAACGCTACTTCGGCATGTCGGTCGCGTTGATGCATAGACGCAAAAGCGTGTTCGGCGTGGTGCTCGACCCGAACAGCGGCGAAGTGTTTCATGCGGTGCAACACGCGGGTGCGTTTCTCGATGGCAAACGTCTGAAACCGCTTCCCGCCAAACATCTGGCCGAGGCACACGTGGAAGTCGGGCGCTACAAACGCCTGGGCCGCCTCGGCACCACGCTGCTCGCGCACAAACCATTTCGCAAACTCACCATGAGCGGCGCCTCGGTGTTGCAATGGAGCCACATGGCCTGCGGGCGCGTCGACGCGTTCCTGCATGCGGGCGAGCAGCCGTGGGATTACGCGGCAGGCGCGCTGATTCTCGAAGAAGCGGGCGGGCGCATCGCGTCACTGCAGCACGATGATTACTGGCGCCAGGATTATCCGAACGAATGGTCGAAGTCCGTGATCGCAGCGCGTCATCCGGCGTTATTCGATGAGTGGAAGCGGTGGGTGCGTAGTCATTTGTAGCAGCATAAATATACGTAGAATGCCGTTTGGCGAGGCTTTACAGCCACTTTCTGCCTGAAAGCCGCGCCAAATGGCGATATCCGCCAACGCTAAGTGCGCTGTTTATGCGTGTGTGTTCGTTGCACATGTTTCGTTCGTGCCGCGATGACGGTTCGTTACGCAACGAAGCATCCGTGTCTCATTCGCTGCCAAACTATCTCAATCGCACCGAACCTACGCTGCGACTCCACCGACGACGACAGGCGCGTTGCGAGCAATCCGCAACCATCAAAAGGGAAGGGCAACACCATGACCATCACCTGCATCATCCGCTACGAAATTGATCCGTTTCAGCGTGACGCTTTCAAAGCCTACGCCGAAAACTGGGGGCGTATCATTCCTAAATGCGGCGGGCATCTGCTGGGATATTTTTTGCCGCACGAGGGCACCAATAATATTGCGTGGGGGCTGATTTCATTTGCCAGTCTTGCCGCATATGAGACCTACCGGGCAAAACTTGAATCGGACGTTGAAGGTAAAGCGAATTTTGAATTTGCTCGAACCAATCGATTCATCTTGCGTGAGGAACGCAACTTTGTTGAGGCACTTGACGCGACCATGAATCGAGCCGCCATGCTGGAGCATCAATCGTGATCGCCGTCATTTTTGAAGCGGAGCCCAGTAAGGAAGGCTTTGACACCTATCTCGAACACGCGGCTCGGCTGAAACCTTTGCTTGCTGAAGTGGACGGCTTCATTTCGATTGAACGATTTCAGAGTCTCGCTAACCCTGGCAAACTGTTGTCGCTTTCATTCTGGCGCGATGAAGAGGCAGTGCGCGCGTGGCGCGAACACGCCGAGCACCGCAATACACAACGAGTGGGTCGCGAGGGTGTGTTCGACGATTACCGATTATGCGTCGCCGCCGTAGTTCGTGACTACGGTTTGGTTGAACGTGATCAGGCACCGCCATTCCATGCGCCAATAATGCGCAAGCGCGAAAGCTGCCCGATACTGCCGCCGGGCGAATTTTGAAAACCGCGCCAGCTCGCGCACCAGAGCCGCGCTTCGCACGCATCGCCGCCACCATCGGCGATGCAACACGCGCACGCACGCTATCGCGTTTACTCGACGGCAGACATTACACCGCGACCGAGCTTGCCCGCCATGCGGGTGTGACGGCGGCCACGATGTCCGCGCATTTGAAGCTGATGCTGAATGAACATCTCATCAAGGTTCGCGCGCAGGGTCGTCACCGTTACTTCACGCTGGCCGATGGCAACGTTGCTCATGCACTGGAAACGTTGCTGCGGGTGGCCGACAGCATGCAGGCAGAAGCCGCGCGCTGGCAGCGCCCACAGATGCACGCGCTTCGCCTTGCGCGTACCTGCTATGGGCACATGGCCGGTGCACTCGGGGTGCGCCTGCGCGATGCGCTTCTCGCGTGCCAATGGGTCGAGCCAGTTGAAACCAGCCACGCGCAATATCGCTTAACCGCCAAAGGAATAGACAGCCTCGTCAAGCTCGGTATGGATGCGTCTGCGCTGAACGCCGCACCGAACATGCGCGGTCAATCGAGACGTATGCTTTACGATTGCATGGATTGGTATGAACGTCGCGATCACTTTGCTGGCCCGCTTGCG
>JANMPY010000252.1:0-8794 GCA_031370095.1 Betaproteobacteria bacterium | reverse complement strand
CGCGCGAGGCCGGCTTCGGTCCAGCGAATGATGGGGTGGTCGTTCACATGCATTTCTTTCGTTCGCTGATTACAAAATTGCAGGGCGGCTGTTGGCGAAGCCACGGCGGCATTGCCGTTGATTGCGAGCGCCAGCCGCAAGAGTTTCCGCTGAAAAGCGCGGACGCACCAACATCGCTGTTTTTCAGGGCGCTGCGCGCGGTGCGCACACAACATTGCAGCGTGAATAACATCGGTATAGAACGCCTATTCACGGGCGCTGCAGACGATTTATGCGCTGAGAACCGCACCAGTGCTAGGTATCGGTTTTCCCCGAAGGCGATGTGCAATGCGTTTCGACAAGCTCACCACCGACAGCTTCAATCAGGGACCGTTCGTGCCGCGCTTGTCGAAGCGCTCAACCGGAAGATCCGGTGAGAGCGTCCCCGCACTACCCGTTCATAAACCCCACGTTCGACGACGCAAAATTTCCGATGTTGGGCAACACCAATCGCATGTCGACATCGCTCACGCCAAACCATCGCGCCAGTGTGGCCGCGTATTGATCGACCGACGTGGTCGGCAGCAATCGGCCGGAGCCGACCTCGTCGTTGTTGCCCAAGCCCATGACCGGAAACGTGCCGTAATACTGTTGGCCCTTCACCGCGCCGCCCATCACGAAATGATGCGAGCCCCAGCCGTGGTCGCAGCCGTCGCCGTTGGTGGTGAGCGTGCGACCAAAATCGGAACCGGTGAATGTGGTCACGCGATCAGCAACACCCAAGCCAACGGTGGCATTGTAGAAGTACGACATCGCACCGGCGATTTGTGCGTGCAGGCCGGGCTGGATGGCGAGCTGGTTATCGTGATTGTCGAATCCACCTAGCGAAACAAAAAACACCTGGCGTTTGGCACCTAGCGTGTTGCGCGCCGAAATCATGCGTGCAACCACCCGGAGCTGCGCGGCGAGGGTGCTGGTGGCGAGATCGGCGGGCAACGGCAGGTCAGGTGCTGATGCGAGTGCGGCAGTAAGACTGACATTCGCGTCGATGGAGCGTTGCGTGGTGTCTGCCAAATCCTGCGTGAAAATATTCGCGCCGCCGCTGGTAATGACGGTACGCAGATTTGAGCTCGCGCTCGCCGAGCCGAACAGACTGCCGGTGATGCCGGTAATCGGCGTCGATCCCGACGTGCTGAGTTGGTACGCAACTGTTGATTGCCCGGCGAGGAATACTGCGCTGCCGCTGATGGAGTTGCAGGTGAAAATGCTGCTGGCATTTTGCGACGCCATCAAATCACCGATGCGGCCACCCCAACCCTCTCGCGCACCCTCGGGCGAGCTTGCCTGCCAGACCGACTGCTGGTCGTTGTGCGAAAAAAGTTTTGGTGGCAGCGGCACCGAGAGATTGTTGTACTGGATTTTGGTGGTTGGCACAATGAGCGGTCCGACGTTGGCCATCACGGCGAGCTTGCCGGAATCCCAGATCGTTTTCAGCGGCGCCAGCTCTTTGGCCAACGCAAACTGGCGACCCGCGTTGACACCGGTCAGCGGCGTACTCGGCGTGAGCGGCAAGAGATCGGCCATCGGCCGGGAGATGGTTGCGCGCGCTGCGGTGTAGGCCGCAAAGTTGGCGGCGTCAAAAGGAATCACGGTGTTGTTGTGATCGTTGGCGCCGTACATGAATACACAAACCAGCGCACGATAGTCGGTCGCCGTTTGCGCGGCGGCGGCGCCGATGCCAGCGAGATTGAGCGCGAACGGTGCGGCGGTTCCGGCGACGGAAAGACTGCTTGCAGCGCGCAGAAATTGACGACGTGATTGATTGATATTTTTCATGGAGTATCCCTGTCAATTCTGGAAAACGTATTCGGGACTCGCCATGATCAGATAGATGGCGAGATTGACGCGATTGCGTTGGTCGGTGGCTGCCGTTGTGGTGCCGACACTCACCGATGACACTGCAGCTAACACGTTGGCGCGGGTGCTGGCTGAGAGTTTGCCTGCGGTCAGCAGCAGGCTTACACGATCAACAAGCGCATCCGGATTGCCCGCAAGGGCGAGCTCGGCGTTGTAATCGGCTTGAATGTCGCGAATATTATTGGTGCTGGTGCCGATGCCTGAGGTGACCACACCGCGCATGTAATTGAGATAGCCCGCTATTGATGTCTCATTGATAATCTGCGCCTCGGGTGCGGTCAAACCGGCGGTGCCGACCCTGCTGTTTGGCGGAATGTATCCCGGCCGGAAAAAATTGAATACCGACGGCGAATACATCGGCGTCTGACCAAGCTGAGTGGCGGGATCGGTGGTGGTGCCAAGGAGGAAGCGACCATCCCTGGATGCAGCGTTAAACGAGCGCATCCAGTGTACGAAACGCACCGCCGGCTCCCGCAGCTTGCCGTTGCTACCGATTGCCGGCGCACGCGCCTCCTGGTCGAACAGCACGGCGCGGATGATGGCCTTCATGTCACCGCGCACTCCCTGACCGTTGTTGTTGAATACCGCCGCCACCCGTGACACGTACGCGGGGGAAGGATTGCTTGAAACCAATCGCTGAATTAGTTGCTTGCCAAAAAACGGGCCGACGTTCGGATGATTGAACAAGGTGTCGAGCGCGATGCGTACGTCGTTGTTGGTCGCGGCCAATGTTTGTGCCGGTATGGTCACGCCTAAAAATTGCTTCTGCGACGTGGAATGGTATTGATCGTAGGCCTGCATCGGTTTGATCTCGCGATCCGGCTCGGTGCTGGCACTGCCGCCATTGAATCGGCTGGCAGACGTATCAGGTCCCGCCCAACTCAAGCCGGTCATGACTTTCGCCATGCCGGATACATCCGCGTTGGAATAGGTCTCAATCGGTTTACCCACCGGGTTCAGTTTCTGCGTGCCGTCCTGATTGAGGTCATAAAGACCTACACTCATCAGTTGCATCACCTCACGCGCATAATTTTCGTCGGGCACGCTGCCGGTTGCCGCATTTTCCTTCTGGTTGCGCAGGTGCGTGAGATACAGGCCCATCATCGGCGAATAGGTGACCGCTTCGAGCAGCGAGCGGTAATTGCCGAAGGCATTGGCACCGAGCGTATCGAGATAGTTTGCCGGCCCGCGCGGATAGCTGAACGCGATGTTGCTGCTGAGCGACACAACAAATATCTCCGACAGCGCGAACGCCACACGTTGCCGCAGCGCATCGTCACCGCTGGAAAAATTTTTCCAGATGCTCCACTGAAAAGCCGTCTGGCCGCGTTGCAGATCCGGGGTGAGCGTGTTGAGATACGCGGTCACAGGCGGCAAGTGCAGGGTTTGCGGTTTGCTGAACTGGGTGTTTATCCATGTTTCATATCCGGACGTGGTGAGCGCATCGATTTCGGCCATCTTCGGCCCAAACGTTGCCTGACCGAGAAAGCGCGACGCATCCTGCGCACTCACGATGATCGCTTTTGACGCCACCGAGCAAACGTTGACCGCGCCACCGGCCAAGGCGAGGCGCTCTAGCGGCAGGATCCGATTAACGATACTGAATTGCGGCAGCGAATAAATGAAGACGCCTCGCTCACCGCTGGTGAAATTCAACTCAAATGCTCCCACTGCAACGTTGGATCCCGGCGCAATTGGGCCGGTGATTTGCGGGAACGGCGTGCCACTGGCGATCTGGTAAATGGTGCCAGTGAAACGCTTCGCGTTGTTGCTGTCTTGTACGCCCTGTAGCGTGAGCCATGTCGCTTTACCCGTCGGGTTGTAGGTGTACCAACCGGCAAAGACCTGATTGCCCTGATGTGAAATCTGCACGCCCCAGCCTGATGCAGCAGCACCTCCCCACCAATGGTCGGTGAAGTTGTTCAGGGCGGCGCGAAAGTCTGGTTGCGTCGGCGACTGTAACGAGCAGAACGGCACTTGATCGGCGGCAGCAAAATTCTGCGGCTCAAGATCGGCTTTGGTTTGATTCACGCTACCGATGCTGTAGCTCAAAGAGAGCCGGTTGGCGCTGGTGAGAACGATGGAGCCGGTACCAACCTTGATGGCTGTCGTATTTGCGCCAGCGGTGATCTGCGATAGCGGTGTGCCGGTGTAGGTGACAACATCGCCCGCGCAGGTGTTGCCGGCGAACGCGCAATCGAGCGAGTAAAAAGTGGTGGCACCCTGCAAATCGTATGTGAACCAGATTGCGAAGGTGCGCGTACCTTGCTGCTGAATGCTTAATCCCCAACCGGACTCGGCAGGCTTGTACCAGAAGCCGACGGAATTTTGTGTTGCCGTGGATTGCGCACTGGCAGACATGCTTGCCACGCACAGAAAAAGCAGCGCGGCAAAGCTTGCGGCGATACGTTTCATGCGTTCAATAGTGCAGGCGTAAGACGCCTCGGTGGATGTTGTCATGATGACTCCTTCAAGATCTGGCTGTTGTGCGTACATTACGCTAAGCAGGCAAAAAAGGTTGTGGGGAAACTGTAACGAAGTGCGACGGGCAATACCGCAATCGCGTGAGTATTTTGATGAATTTATAATGTAAACAAGCAGACTTACCACTCCGCCCAAACGACATTTTTTGGTGCATTGCACACGCGAACCACAAGCCAATGCCGCCCAGTTAGCCTCGCCATCGCGTTAGAATTGCGGTATGACGCTCTATTCAATTTTACTATTGGTTCATCTGCTCGCCACCGTCGCATGGGTAGGCGGCATGGTTTTCGCGCTGTTCTGTCTGCGACCTGCGGCGACCACCATTTTGCCGCCGCCGCAACGGATACCGTTGATGCATGCGGCGCTAGGGAGATTTTTCACGATTGTCGTGCTGGCAATTGCGCTGATGCTCGCCAGCGGCATGGGCATGATCGTGATCGCAGGTGCCAAAAATATGCCGTTCGCGTGGCGCTGGATGATTGGTCTGGGGATCGTGATGATGACGATATTTTTTCACCTGCGCGCGGTGCCGTTCAAGCGCCTGGGCGCGAGTGTGCAAGCTGTCGACTGGCCGTCTGCCGCACGCCATCTTGAGCAGATTCGCGTGATGGTGATGTTGAATCTGGCCATCGGTCTGTCGATCATCGCCATCATGAAACTCGGATCGCGCTAGTGTTGCACCTGACGAAATGCCTCGCCGGATAGCGGGATGCGTTCCACTGAGTGCCTCGCTGCCGTCATATCACGCTTTGAATTTTCGCCAAGCGGGGAGGCCACGGGCAATCTCACCCTCGGTCGCGGGCGCGCGTACGCGGGTGTCGGCAAACCTCCAGTACCGATATTTATCGCCCTTGTTGAAAACAAAGTCGCCAGCGGCTCACTCGGCGTCAAAGAGTGCGACAAATTGGCGAGCCTGTTCAAGGTTGTCGCGGCGCAAAAAAGTGGATTGGTGCTTTATCTGGATTCAGCAGGTGCGCGCGTATCCGAAGGGTTGGCGGCGCTGGGCGCGTTTCGACACCTGTATCGCGCGGCAGTGATTGCCGGCGCGACAGGCACGCCGTTCGAGGTGATCTGCGGCGCAAATTGTTTTGGTGGTGCTTCCATGCTGGCCGCATTGGCGGGCAGACGTGTGTATTCGGTGAACACCCGTTTCGCGATGTCAGGCCCGTCGATACTTGCACAAGCGGCGGGCATTTCAGCCCTCGACGATATTTTCATGGCAATGTCGATGGCCGCGATCAATGGCGAGGCTCGTGCCAGGCTTGGCACCGCTGACGTGATGGCCACGGATCCCTTATCTACAAGCCTGCCTGCGCCCAATGTCGATGCGCTCCTTGCGCGCCATCAACTGCTCGGTGCGAGATCGGCCGCGCTCACTAGCGCAACCAGGTCATTGCGCGTTGAAAAAATAGAGCGCAATGACATGGCAAAGCTTTACCCCGAAGGCTACCGGCTGGAGGAGCACAACGGCGTGTTGTCCGGTGCTGCGCTACGGGGTGGTCAAGAGGTGGCGCTCGCCGGTTTCATCGACGGTAAATTGCTCGGCGCGACCCGCGCCTGGGCGCAGGCGGATATATTCTGGAAAATGCTCGCGCCCGATGCACGCTCAGCGCTGCCGAAAACGTTGCATGTGTTGGTCGATTGCGAATCGCACGCGACCACGCTCGACGATGAGCGCATCATGCTCTCGGCCTATCTTGCCGACCTCGCCTGCGCGTTGCATGCGCTGGCCCAGGCCGGTACGCGCATCGAGACAACGGTGCTCGGCAAATTGGGCGGTGGCGTCTACGTTGCGTTATGCGCGCCGGCCGCGCAGGTGAATTTGCTGTACGGCGCAGAAATTCAAGTGTTGCCAGGTCGGGCGCTGGCCAGCATTCTGGGCGACGCTGCGCCGCAAAAATTTGAATTCGCGGAATACAAAGCTGCGCGCGTTGCAGATCAGGAATTGAAACTGGGGATCGTATAAAAACATGAACGCCAATCTTTACGCACTGCTGCAATCGCGATTCCCCGAAGATCGCGCACAAATTGCGCTTGAGACTGCGAGCGGTGAGGTCTGGTCGTATGCGCAACTTGAAGACACGACCGCGCGCTACGCCGCGTTCATTGCGTCGCTTGGCGTGTTGCCAGGCGATCGCGTCTGCGTACAGGTCGAGAAATCGCCCGAGGCATTATTTTTGTATCTCGCCTGCCTGCAATCGGGTGCGGTTTATTTGCCGCTCAACAGCGCCTATCAGGAAGGTGAAGTTGATTATTTTCTCGGCGATGCGACGCCGAAAGTGGTGGTGCATCAGCCGAAAAGTGAAGCGTGGATGCGTGGCTTGTGCATGAAGCACAATATCAGCCACCGCTTCACACTTACAGACGACAACAGTCGACAAGTCGAGCAAGCAAGCGGGTCGTGGCACGAAAATGCTCTGAAAGCCTCGCCCATGCTAGAGGTCGTTGATCGCGGTGTCGATGATTTGGCCGCGATTTTATACACATCGGGAACCACCGGCCGCAGCAAGGGTGCGATGATCACGCACAAAAATCTGTCGTCGAACGCGCTGACCTTGCATGCTTATTGGGGCTTCAAACCCGGCGATATTTTGTTGCATGCCTTGCCGATATTTCACGTGCATGGATTATTTGTCGCGTGCCACACCGCGTTGCTCAACGGCAGCAAGATGATTTTTCATGCGAAGTTTGATGCGCTGGCGACGGTTGCCGCGCTACCGCGCGCAAATGTATTCATGGGCGTGCCGACCATGTACGTGCGGCTGCTCGCGGAGCCTGCGTTCACCCGCAAAGTCGCCAGCAATATTCGCTTGTTCGTGTCAGGCTCCGCGCCGCTGCTGGCCGAGACTTTTCACGCCTTTCGCGAGCGCTGCGGTCGCACCATTCTTGAGCGCTACGGCATGACCGAGACCGGCATGATCACCTCCAATCCGCTGCTCGGTGAACGCCGTGGCGGCACGGTCGGTTTGCCGTTGCCGGGCATTGCGGTGCGGGTGCAGGATGACGCAGGCAACGATTGTCCGCGCGGCGAAATCGGCGGCTTGCAGGTGAAGGGTGACAATGTGTTGCCGGGCTACTGGCAAATGCCGGAAAAAAACAAGGAAGAATTCACCGTAGACGGCTATTTCAAAACCGGTGACGTCGGCAAGATTGACGCCGACGGTTATGTGACCATTGTCGGTCGCTCCAAGGATTTGGTGATCTCCGGCGGCTACAACGTGTATCCGAAAGAAATCGAATTGCTGCTCGATGAAATTACCGGTGTCGCCGAGAGCGCGGTAATTGGTTTGCCGCACGCGGATTTCGGCGAGGCAGTGGCGGCGGTGATTGTTAGAAAGCCCGACGCGTCGCTCAATGAAGCCGATGTGATGGCCGCAATTAAAGGTAAACTCGCGGCATTCAAAATGCCCAAGCGCGTTTTTCTGGTTGAGGATTTACCGCGCAACGCGATGGGCAAAGTGCAAAAAAATGAGTTGCGCAAACGCTATGCAGAAACGTTCAAGTAGACTGATTTGAGGTTTGTGCGTTAGTTCATTGCGGCCAATGCGGCGCAGCTTGAAAATGGCTATGTCGTCCCCAACTTTCCCATACGTGTTTTACCACCGGAAGCCAAGAAGTCGATGATCGTATTTAATCTCTCCTGTACCCACGGCCATGAATTTGACGGCTGGTTTCGCTCAGCCGAGGAGTTCGAGCGCCAGGCACAAATTGCCATGGTTGAGTGCCCGCATTGCGGCGACACGCGCATCACCAAGCGTCTTTCCGCGCCGCGACTCAACATGGGTGCCAGCAATGTGGCACCCGCCGTGCCACAGGTAAGCGGCCCGCAGGAAGTCATGCCCGCCTCGATGATGCCGGGTTTGCAGGAACACATGCTGCAACAGTTCAAGGCATTCGTTCGCGCCAATACCGACAACGTCGGTGCGCAATTCGCCGAGACCGCGCGGCGCATGCACTACGGCGAAGAAACTCATCGCAACATTCGCGGGAGGGTATCAAAGGATGAGGCGATGGCCTTGAGCGAAGAAGGCATCGACACCGTCTCGCTGCCGCACGGCATTTTTCTCGATGAGGGTGTGCAATAGGGGCTGATGTTGCGTGTGATTGTGCTAAGGTTTTGCCTGACCAAATGCGATAGGCGCAGCACATGAAAGCAATTCTCTGCAAAGACTGGGGCGGCCCGGAAACACTGGTGCTTGAGGATGTCCCCACGCCCGAACCCGCAGCCAGTGAAGTCAGGATCCGCGTGCGCGCGGCGGGCGTCAATTTCCCCGATGTCCTCATCATCCAGAAAAAATATCAGATACAGCCAACGCTGCCGTTTTCGCCGGGTGCCGAAGTGGCGGGCGATGTCATCAGCGTGGGTGCCGGCGTCACGCGCGTAAAGCCTGGCGACAAAGTAGTCAGTTTTTGT
>JANMPY010000087.1:0-7133 GCA_031370095.1 Betaproteobacteria bacterium | reverse complement strand
TATGCGCTGTCGGGGTATGTGATGGCGCTGTGGAATCTGGTCAATAGTCGGCGCAAACAGCCACCGCTCGCGCCGTAGCTATTGCGCTGCAACAACAGGCGCGCTATATTATTGTTATGGACTCCCGTTCACTCAGTATTATCGCCTCTCCCGCACGCCTGATTGCGATCCTGTCGCTTGGCCTGCCGCTGCTGCGCGCCGCGCGCACATAATCCCTCCCCCTCCCGTTGTTTTCCTGCGCTCTTTGCCGAGAGCGAATTTGTGTTTCCACGTTCCGACATTTATATCTGGACGAAAAAAGTTTGGAGTTTGCAATGGACCAGCTAATTATTTTTGACACCACCATGCGCGATGGCGAGCAGAGCCCCGGCGCATCCATGACCCGTGACGAAAAAGTCCGCATCGGCAAGCAGCTGGAAAAGATGAAAGTCGATGTAATCGAAGCCGGTTTCGCCGCAGCCAGTCCCGGCGATTTTGAAGCGATCCATGCGGTCGCTAGTGCGATCAAGGATTCCACCATCTGCTCGCTGGCGCGTGCGCAGACGGGCGACATCCAGAAAGCCGGTGACGCCATCAAGCCCGCCGCGCGAGGCCGCATCCACACCTTCATCGCGACCTCGCCGATTCACATGCAACACAAATTGCGCATGACGCCGGATCAGGTGCTGGTCGCAGCGGTTGATGCGGTGAAATTTGCGCGGAACCTTTGCGACGATATTGAGTTTTCAGCGGAGGACGCGGTGCGCAGCGAAATGGATTTTCTGTGCCGCGTGTTCGAAGCGGTCATCAACGCGGGCGCTAAAACCATCAATGTTCCCGACACCGTTGGCTACAGCACGCCGGAGTTGTGGGCGGAGCGTTTCCGCACGCTGATTGAGCGCGTGCCGAATGCCGACCAGGTGGTGTGGTCGACGCATTGCCATAACGACCTCGGCATGGCGGTCGCCAATTCGCTGGCAGCCGTGAAGGCCGGCGCGCGGCAGGTCGAGTGCACCATCAATGGTCTGGGTGAGCGCGCCGGCAATGCGGCGCTGGAAGAAATCGTCATGGCGTTACGCACGCGCAAAGATTATTTCAATGTCGAGACGCGCATCGACGCCACACAAATTGTGCCTGCCTCCAAACTCGTTTCCACCATCACCGGTTATCCGGTGCAGCCGAACAAAGCGGTGGTCGGTGCGAATGCGTTTGCGCACGAGTCGGGCATTCATCAGGATGGCGTGTTGAAACATCGCGAGACCTATGAAATCATGCGCGCGCAGGATGTGGGCTGGCACAACAACCGGATTTCACTCGGCAAGCTGTCGGGCCGCTCGGCGTTTCGTGATCGCCTGAAAACGCTCGGCATTGAACTCAACTCCGAAGTCGCGCTCAATGCAGCGTTCCAAAAATTCAAAGAGCTCGCCGACAAGAAGCAGGAAATTTTCGACGAAGATATTCAGGCGCTTGTGTCCGATGAAGCCGTCACGCCCGAAGTCGAGCAGTACAGTCTGGTGGCGTTAACCGCGCACACCGAGACCGGCGAAAAACCATTCGCCCGCATCGTCATTGCCGACCACGGCAAAGAAATAAAAAGCGAAGCGAAAGGTGCCGGCCCGGTCGATGCGACATTTCGTGCGCTGGAGATCATCGTTAACAGTGGCGCGGAGCTGCAACTGTATTCAGTCAACAATGTGACCGAAGGCACCGATTCGCAAGGTGAAGTGACGGTGCGTTTAAGCCGCGCCGGTCGGGTGGTGAATGGCATTGGTGCCGACACTGATATTGTCATCGCCAGTGCGAAAGCATACTTGAATGCGCTTAACAAAATGGCGCATGGTGAGCGGATGAATCCGCAGATGAGTAGCTGATTTTTTTGATCAATCGGCGGTGAGGTTGCGACGAACCTGGCTTCGACCTTGCCTGTAACATAGCGGTCTTTATGATCCCGGATGACTCCATGACTGCGAAAACCCTGCTCACCCAACTCGGTGTTGATCTAGCTGCGCACCTTGGTAAAGGTAAAGGCGAGGGCCTCACGGCCCACTCGCCGATCGACGGCACAATGCTTGCAACGTTGCGCTGCGAGTCGCGTGCAACAGTTGCAAAAAAAATCGCCGACGCGCAGCAAGCATTTTCAAGCTGGCGAAATATTCCCGCGCCAAAGCGCGGCGAACTGGTGCGCCTGCTGGGTGAAGAATTGCGCGCCAACAAAGATGCACTCGGTCAACTGGTCACCATCGAGTCCGGAAAAATATTACAGGAGGGCTTGGGCGAAGTGCAGGAGATGATCGACATCTGCGACTTCGCGGTGGGGCTTTCTCGGCAGTTATACGGCCTGACGATTGCATCGGAACGTGCGGAGCATCGCATGATGGAGCAATGGCATCCGCTCGGTGTGGTCGGCATCATCAGCGCATTCAATTTTCCGGTGGCGGTTTGGGCGTGGAATGCCGCGCTGGCATTGGTGTGCGGCAATGCGCTGGTGTGGAAACCGTCCGAGAAAACACCGCTGGTGGCGCTGGCCTCGCATGCACTGTTGGAGCGCGCCATCAAACGTTGTCGTGCTGCCGGTGGTGTCGTTCCTGACGGGCTCTCGCAGATCCTGATCGGTCGCGCGGATGTGGGCGAGGCGATGGTCGATGACGCGCGCGTTGCGTTGATCTCGGCGACGGGGTCGACGCGCATGGGCCGCGCGGTGGGTGCAAAGGCTGCGGCGCGATTCGCTAAAACAATACTGGAGCTCGGCGGTAACAACGCGATGATCGTGGCACCCACGGCAGACTTGAAGATGGTGCAAACGGCGGCGTTGTTCTCGGCGGTGGGCACGGCGGGGCAGCGCTGTACATCGCTCCGGCGCTTGATCGTTCACGCCAGTATTGCCGATCAATTGCTGCCGCGCCTGAAAAGCGCCTATGCATCCATCCGCATCGGCAATCCACTCGACGCCGCCACATTGGTCGGCCCGCTGATCGACGAAGCCGCCTTCAACGGCATGCAATCGGCGCTGCGTGCAGCAACGAACGAGGGTGGAAAGGTGACTGGCGGCGCACGTGTGCTCGAAAAAGAATTGCCGAATGGTTATTACGTGCAGCCGGCCATTGTGGAAATTTCTTCGCAGACGCCGACCGTCTGCCATGAAACCTTTGCGCCGATCCTGTACGTGTTGCGCTACGAAAAATTTGCCGAGGCCATTGCGCTGCAAAATGCAGTACCGCAGGGTTTGTCGTCGTCGATCTTTACCAACGACGTGCGTGAGGCGGAATTATTTTTGTCCGTATCCGGTAGCGATTGCGGCATCGCCAACGTCAACATCGGCACCTCAGGCGCCGAGATCGGCGGCGCATTCGGTGGCGAAAAGGAAACCGGTGGTGGCCGAGAATCGGGCTCGGATAGCTGGAAAGCATATATGCGCCGCGCGACCAATACGATCAATTATTCGACCACGCTGCCGCTGGCGCAGGGAATCAAGTTCGATCTTTGACGCGGATGCGTCGCGAAGCTTTCGAGCGTTTGTAAGGATTTTTTCAGGCTGACGACCTAGTGGTCACGAGACGGTTCTGGGGTGCGCAATTTTCTCCAATTACCCGTCCCGTCCACCTCACCACACTTTTTATTAAAGGAATAGTCACCATGAAAAAATCAATGCTGAATGTTGTAATGGGCTCAATTGCCGCCGCGATGATGGGTCTCTCGATCTCCGTATTCGCCGAAGCCACCGACGAAGACATCAATCGTTTTGTGATCGCCTGCGACACCAACAAGGATGGCATGATATCAAGGGCGGAAGTGATGAAGCGCGCGACCGATATGTTCGACAAGATGGATACCGGCAAGAAAGGCATGATGGACGACAAGCAGTTCATGGCATTCTTGCTGGAATTGAAAAAAACCGATGGTGTCACCGGTCAGGTGATGTCCAAGGCCGACTTGATGAAGAAAATTGGCAGCATGTTTGACAAGCAGGACACCAGCAAGAAAGGCATGCTCGACAAAAAACAGGCGGCGGCATTTTTGGCCGAGCTGATGAAGAGCGGCGCATAGTTAGCTGCACACCCTCCTGTGAGGGACGGGAGTGCCGCCGTCGGGAATAGTGGTTCCCACGGGCGCGGGGTCGGCGCAAATCAAAACCCCGCGTCCACCTTGCCGTTTCAGCCTGTTTCGGCCTGTAAAGCGCGCCAGCGCTAGAGTTTTGCCATCATATGATGCGCTTTACTTAGATTTCCGACGCGAGTTTTTGTGCAGCACCGATGTAGCTTGCCGGGGTGAGTTTCAGCAATCTTGCCTTGTCGGCCTCCGGGATGGCGAGGTTCGCGATAAATTTCTGCAGCGATTCCTGTTCAATCCCGCCCTTGCCGCGCGTGAGTTCCTTGAGTTGTTCATACGCGTCGTCGATGCCGAATTTTCGCATCACGGTTTGAATCGGTTCGGCCAATACATCCCAACTCGCATCAAGATGCGCGGCAATCTTTGTCTGGTTCACTTCGAGCTTGTCCAAACCGCGCGACAGGGAATCATAAGCCAGCAGGCAATAGCCAAAACCGACGCCCATGTTGCGTAACACCGTCGAGTCGGTAAGGTCGCGCTGCCAGCGCGAAATCGGCAGCTTTTCCGCCATGTGGCGTAGCAACGCGTTGGCCAAACCAAGATTGCCTTCCGAATTTTCGAAATCGATTGGATTGACTTTGTGCGGCATGGTGGAAGAGCCTATCTCCCCCGCCTTGGTGATTTGCCTGAAATAGCCGAGCGAAATGTAGCCCCAGATATCACGGTTGAGATCAATCAGAATGGTATTTGTGCGCGCGACAGCGTCGAACAATTCGGCCATGTAATCGTGCGGCTCAATTTGCGTCGTGTAGGGATTGAACGTCAGACCGAGGCCTTCGACAAATTTTTCCCCGAAAGCGGGCCAGTCAATGGCTGGATACGCCGAAAGATGCGCATTGTAGTTGCCAACGGCACCGTTAATTTTCCCCATGATGGCGACATCCGCCACCGACTTCCGCGCGCGCTGCAAACGGTGAGCAACATTAGCCAGCTCTTTGCCGAGCGTGGTCGGCGACGCAGGCTGGCCGTGGGTGTGCGCGAGCATGGACACAGCCGCATGCGCGTGCGCGAGTGATTGCAATTTACTTTCAATGCGCTTGTGTGCGGGCAACATCACCGCTGCCATCGCGGATTTGAGCATCAAGGCGTGCGAAAGATTGTTGATGTCTTCCGAGGTGCAGGCGAAGTGGATGAAGGCTTGCGATTTCATCACTTCTGCATTGTCATGGAATCGTTCGCGCAGCCAATACTCAACCGCTTTCACGTCGTGATTGGTGGTGGCCTCAATCGCTTTCACGCGCCCGGCATCGTTGATCGAAAATTTGACAGCGGCATCGCGCAAGGCGTCGATGCTCGACGCGCTGAAAGTTGGGCACTCGGCGATCTCAAGCTCAGCGGACAGCGCGATCAGCCACTCGATCTCAACGTGTACGCGGTATTTGATCAGTGCAAATTCGCTGAAATAGTCACGCAGACTTGCCACCTTGGCCTCGTAACGGCCATCGAGCGGGCTTAATGCGGTAAGAGCGGTAAGTGCTGCCATGTCGAAACTCTCGAATTATTCATGCCGATTTTAACACCCACACATTTCATTCCCCGGCGTGATCGCGCCGCGAGGGTCGAGCAAAAAATGTCGCGATGCTATAATCCGCGTTCAGTCACAGGCCGAGAATCACAATGAAGTTGTATGGATCCCGCACCAGCCCGTACGTTCGCAAAGTCAGCATCGTGATGATTGAGAAGCGCATTGAATGCGAATTTGTGGAGGACAATATCTGGAGCGCCGAGACCAAAACGACTTTACACAATCCGTTGACCAAAGTGCCGGTGTTGCTGCTCGACGACGGCATGGCGCTTTATGATTCGCGCGTCATCGTTGAATATCTTGATGGTGTCACACCGGTGTCAAGACTGATTCCAGATGGCGGTCGCGAACGCGCACTGGTGAAGCGCTGGGAGGCACTGGGCGATGGCATCACCGACGCTGGTATCGCCGTATTTCTCGAAAGAAAGCGCGAAGCGGGTGCGCAGGGCAAAGACTGGATTACGCGTCAGCTTGGCAAGGTCGATTCCGGTATTGCCGCAGCCGCGCGTGAAATGGGCGACCGCGAATATTGTTACGGACTTTCGCTGACGCTCGCCGACATTTCTTTGGCATGCGGGTTGCTGTGGCTGGAATTTCGCATGCCCGAAATCCAATGGCGCGCGAATCACCCCAATCTGAAAAAGTGGGTTGAGCATCTGGAAACGATGGCCTCGTTTGCGGACACTAAACCGTTTGCATAGACGCAACGCGGTTCTGCTGCCGCTAACGCGAGATCACGCCACCACCCAGACAAATGTCACCGTCGTAGAGCACGGCCGATTGCCCAGGCGTTACCGCCCATTGCGCTTCAACGAAACGTAGCGCGAATGTCGCGTCCTCCGCAGCTTCTAGGGTGCAGCTTGAATCGGCTTGGCGGTAGCGTGTTTTGGCACCGTATGACTTTTGCACCGGTTTTTCATCGCTGACCCACGTTGCGTCTTGCGCCTGAAGCGTAAGTTTTAACAGCGCCGAATGGTCGTGGCCCTGCACCACCACAAGTTCGTTGCTAGCGATCCGCTTGTCGGCCACGAACCACGGCACGCCTCGGCCGTTTCTGGTGCCGCCAATGCCCAAGCCCTGACGCTGACCCAGTGTGTAGTACATTAAGCCGTCGTGGCGCCCCATGTGCTGACCTTCCGGTGTCACCATATCGCCGGGTTCACGCGGCAAATAGCGTTCCAAAAATTGCCGAAAAGGGCGCTCGCCGATGAAACAAATTCCGGTCGAATCTTTTTTGGCGTGATTCGGCAATCCCGCAGCCAGCGCTATTTTTCGCACCTCGGTTTTGCGCAAATTGCCGATCGGGAAGACCGACTTGGAAAGTTGATGTTGATTGAGCCGGTGCAAAAAATAGCTCTGGTCTTTGCCTGCATCCGACCCCTTCAACAACTCGAATCGCCCATCGATTTCGCGCACCCGCGCGTAGTGGCCGGTCGCGATGCGCGCCGCGCCAAGTTTTAGCGCGTGATCGAGAAACGCTTTGAATTTGATTTCGGCGTTGCACAGCACGTCCGGGTTCGGC
>JANMPY010000075.1:0-4373 GCA_031370095.1 Betaproteobacteria bacterium | reverse complement strand
GCAATGCGCGCCATGGTGTCGCGAATTTTCTGTATGCCGGTTGATAGCGAAATGCCTTCGGACAAGTTGAACGATATTGTCGATGCCGCAAACTGCCCCTGATGATTAACGGCTAGCGGCGCCGTCGTCGGCTCGTACTTTGAGAATGCAGATAACGGCACTTGCCCGCGCGTTGGCGACAGCACGTAGATGCCATTCAATGCCTCCGGACTCTGCCAATATTCAGGCGCTGCTTCCATCACCACGCGGTATTGATTGAGCGCTCCGTAAATTGTTGATACCTGCGCCTGCCCGAAAGCGAGATACAGCGCGGTATCAATCATCGCGGGTGTCACGCCCATGCGCGACGCGGTGGCGCGATCAATATTCAAAGTCATCTGTAAGCCGCGCACTTGTTGGTCGCTGCTGACGTCGGTAAGCTCCGGCACATCCTGCAACGCATTCTGCAACAGCGGTGTCCATTTTCGCAGCTCCGTGACGTCGTCACCCTGTAGCGTGAACTGGTAGGCCGAATTGGATTGCCGTCCGCCGCCGCGAAAATCCTGTGCCGGCGTCAGAAATAAATTCGCACCCGCCACTTTGGCGAGCTTGATGCGTAACCGCGCCGCAATTGCATCCGCCGAGACCTGTCTTTCTTTGAGCGGTTTCAGCGACATGAACATCTGCCCACCATTGCGCTGGCCACCACCGGTGAACGCAACCACGTTGTCCACCGCAGGATCGGTCATGACGATGTCGACAAACTCGGTGAGTTTGCCGCGCATCGCCTGAAACGAAATGCTCTGATCGGCCTGAATAAAGCCGACGATGCGCCCGGTATCCTGCTGCGGCAGAAAACCCTTTGGGATGATGACGTACAGGTAAACATTAAGCCCGATGGCCGCAACCAGCGTGAGAAAAACGATGAAGGGAAATTCAAGCGCGAGTGTCAAACTTTTTTCATAGCCGCGATTAACCCGATTGATCGCAGCGTTGATCCACCTTGAAAACCGGCCGGGGGCTTTGATTTTTTTTGGATCAGGTGCTTTAAGCAGCCGTGCGCACATCATTGGTGTGGTGGTGAGCGACACGACGAGCGACACCAGAATCGCAATCGACAAGGTCACCGCAAATTCACGGAAAAACCGGCCAATGATTCCGCCCATCAGCAGAATCGGAATGAACACCGCGATCAACGACAGGCTCATTGACACCACCGTAAAACTCACCTCGCGTGCGCCTTTCAGCGCGGCCTCAAACGGCGCAACGCCTTTCTCAATATGGCGGGAAACATTTTCCAGCACGACAATCGCATCGTCGACCACGAAACCGGTGGCGACGGTGAGCGACATCAGGGAGAGATTGTCGAGGCTGTAGCCGAACAGGTACATGAACGAAAAAGTGCCAATCAACGATACCGGAACGGCAACCGCTGGTATCAGGGTCGCGCGCCAGTTGCGCAGGAACAGGAACACCACCATGATCACGAGGCCCACCGCGATGGCCATGGTGCGCTCGGCGTCGCGCAAGCTGCCGCGAATGGTGGTGGTGCGTTCCAGTACGACGTTGAGATTGACGGTGGCCGGAATCGACGCCTGTAGCTCAGGCACCAGCGCCAGCACACGATCAACCGTTTCAATAATGTTGGCGTTTGGTTGCGTGGTGACGAGTATCACCACTGCCGGTTTGCCGTTGGCGATCCCTGCGTTTCGCAAGTCCTGTACCGAATCGACCACGTCGCCGACATCGGCGAGACGCACCGCAGCACCATTGCGATAGGCGATGATGACGGGTAAGTAATCCGCTGCTTTTTTCGCCTGATCGTTGGCGTAAATCTGCCAGTTTTTGTCGCCATCCTCGACAATTCCTTTGGGCCGGTTGGCGTTGTTTGCGGTGATCGCTGCGCGCACTTCGCTAAAAGAAATGCCGTATTTGAAGAGCGTGGAAGGATTTAATTCCACCCGCACCGCCGGCAACGAACTGCCGCCCACGGTTACCTGACCAACGCCTGCGACCTGCGAAATCTTTTGCGCAACGACGGTCGAGGCGGCGTCATAGATTTGACCCTGCGTGAGAATGTCTGAAGTCATCGCCAAAATAATTGAAGGCGCATCAGCCGGATTCACTTTGCGGTAGGTCGGATTATTCGGCAGACTCGATGGCAGCTCGCTGCGCGCCGCCTGAATGGCCGCCTGCACATCGCGCGCGGCGCCATCGACGCTGCGGTTCAAATCAAATTGCAACGTGACACGCGCGTTGCCGAGTGAGGACTGTGAGGTAATCTCATTGACACCGGCGATACGCCCGAGTGCGCGCTCAAGTGGCGTTGCCACCGTTGCCGCCATCACTTCAGGGCTGGCACCGGGAAGTGAGGCCGATACCGAGATGGTCGGAATATCCACCTGCGGTAATGGTGCCACCGGCAGCAGTGTGAATGCGATCGCGCCCGCCAGCGTGACCCCAAGCGTGAGCAACGTGGTCGCAACAGGCCGACGGATGAATGGCTCGGAAATGTTCATCTATTTCCCCGCGTTGCCATCGGCCCGTGTGATCAATTTTTCAGGTTCATCGCGTTTGTTCACGCGCTGTGCGAGCCGATCAAAGGCGAGATAAATCACCGGCGTGGTAAACAACGTCAGTACCTGAGACACGATTAACCCGCCGACCATGACGATGCCGAGTGGATGCCGCAATTCTGAACCAACACCGCTGCCGACCATTAGCGGTAGCGCACCCAGCAGCGCCGCCATGGTGGTCATCAGAATCGGCCGCAACCTTAGCAGGCACGCCTGGTAAATCGCATCGCGCGGCGGCATGCCGAGTTTGCGTTCCGCATCGAGCGCAAAATCGATCATCATGATCGCGTTTTTCTTCACTATTCCGATCAGCAAAATAATGCCGATGATGGCGATGATGCCTAAATCGTTTCGCGAAATTAGTAGCGCCAGCAGCGCACCGACGCCTGCCGACGGCAGCGTCGACAGAATGGTGATTGGATGGATGTAGCTTTCGTACAGCACGCCGAGCACGATGTACATGGTGACGATGGCCGCCAGGATCAGCAGCAATGTATTGGTAAGTGACGCGCGGAATGCGAGTGCCGCACCCTGAAAGCCGGTGCGTACGCTGGCGGGCATGCCCATTTCTTTTTCAGTCCGCTCGATCGCTTTCACTGCGTCCCCCAGTGAATGTCCGGCACCCAAATTGAAGGAAATAGTGGTCGCCGGGAATTGGCCGATGTGATTGATCGCAAGCGATGCCGGTTTTTCAATCACGGTGGCGACGGCAGAAATCGGAATCTGCTGGCCGGTCGATGAGCTCACATAAATATCGTTCAGCGCTTGCGGCCCAAGTTTGTATTCGGGCTTTACTTCCAGCACGACGCGATACTGGCTGGTCTGCGTAAAAATGGTGGAAATCAGCCGCTGGCCGAATGCGTTGTAGAGCGCATTGTCAATTGAAGCCGGGGTCACCCCGAGTCGCGCGGCGGTATCGCGATCAATATTGAGATAGGCCTGCAAGCCCTGATCCTGCAAATCCGAAACCACTTCGGAAAGCTCGGGTAAGGTCGCCAACTTATCGACGAGCTTATGGGTCCACTCGCTCAATTCCTCCGGGTTCGCGTCTTCCAGCGTGAACTGGTACTGGGTGCGGCTGACGCGATCCTCAATCGTCAAATCCTGCACCGGCTGCATGTAAAGCTTGATGCCCTCAAGCTTGTCGACGCGCGGTTTCATCCGTGCGATCACGCCGGAGGCAGTTGCGTCGCGCAGGTTGTGCGGCTTCAGATTGATGAGCATGCGGCCACTGTTCAGCGTGGTGTTGATGCCATCGACGCCAATGAAGGACGACACGCTTTCCACCGCCGGATCTTCAAGCACCGCCTGCGCCAGCGCCTGCTGGCGTTGCGCCATGCTGGCGAAAGACACTGACTGTGGAGCCTCGGAAATCCCTTGAATGACGCCGGTGTCCTGCAACGGAAAGAAACCCTTGGGCACAAAAATGTAGAGCACCACCGTGAGTAACAAGGTGCCAATCGCGACCAACAATGTAAGCGCTTGACGATCCAGCACCCAATTAAGCATCACGCCGTAACGCGCAATAATCCTTTCGAACCACTCGCCTGTAACACGATAAAACCGGCTCTGCTTTTCGACAGGCGTGTGCTTCAAAAGCCGCGCGCACATCATCGGCGTCAAGGTAAGAGACACGACAGCGGAAATCAGAATCGCCACTGCCAGCGTGATGGCGAATTCACGGAACAGACGGCCAACCACGTCGCCCATGAACAGCAGCGGGATCAGCACCGCGATCAACGAGAAGGTCAGCGAGATGATGGTGAAACCGATCTGCTCTGAACCCTTGAGCGCAGCATCAAGAGGCGAGTCACCTTC